>NZ_VMLP01000001.1:0-48530 GCF_013276755.1 Streptococcus sp. 5004
ACTCTTCGAAAATCAAATTCAAACCGTGTCAACGTCGCCTTGCCGTACTCAAGTACAGCCTACGGCTAGTTTCCTAGTTTGCTCTTTGATTTTCATTGAGTATAAAGTATGTGATTATCTTGGGTTCTCTCTTCTCTCACCCATCACTAGGATTGATGACTTCTCCAAATCCCCCTTATAATCTAACTTTAAGTAGAGAATAGAATGTTCTAGCTGTCCTATTTTCTACGTCTAGCCTTTCTTCCTAGCAAAGCAAAACCACTTGTTGCCGCCACTAGACCAAGACTAGCAAGTGCTGCACTTGATGCTGAACCTGTGTTAGGTAATTGTTTGCCAGCAGGTGACTGGTAGGTAACATCTTGCATTGTTCCTGCAGTTGCTTGCGGTGCACTTGTTGCCTGAGGAGCAGCATTAGGAGCCACTGGTCTCTTAGGAACTGTAACCATGGCAATGGCTTGCACTCCAATCGTTTCTGCTTCCTTCACATCTTCCACAGTTTCCGCATTTTCAATTTCTTTGAGAGCTGCTTGTTTTTCTGCTTCCACTCTTGCTAAAAGTTCTGCTTTTTCTTTATCAGAAAGCGGTGCGCCTTTGATTTCATCCTGCTTGTCCTTGGCAGCTTTTTCAATGGCATTTTTAGCTGATTCTTTTTCAGTAGCTAATTGCTTAGAAGCTTGTGATTGAGCTGGGTTTTGTGAACCTGTATTAGCTTGTCCGCCTGCCTGGCTACCACCGCCTGCATTCGCATTAGCATCTGAGCTTCCAGTATTGCCTCCATTATCTCCACCTGGTGTAGTTTCTGGCTTATACTCTGGTGTAGCTTCTTGAGTTACAGATTCACCTTTCGCAGATTGTTGAACTGTATCTTTCCCTAGAATCGTCACTACTGAACCATCTGGGAATGTGATTGTTGCTGTACCATCTCCAGCTACATTGATTGTCGCTCCGTCTAATGCTGAACCATTTGCTTGTAAAATAGCAACCTTAACTTTTTCTTTTTCTTCATCTGTTAAATGAGTTATATCTTTTACATCTACTCTTTGAGCAGGCGCTTTAACAGTTGATTTTTCAGCAGTCAGTTTAGTGCTATCTTGTGCTTTTGGATCTTGTGCTACCAATTGATTTCCTGGAATTGTAATAGCTGAACCATCTTTAAAGACGATTGTCGCTGTGCCATCTCCAGCTACTTCAACTTTAACATCGCTTCCGAATCCATTTGCATCTACTACAGCTTTTTTAACAGCTTCTTTTTCTGCATCTGTTAATCTTGTAGCTTCTGCTACTTTTGTAGGGTTAGCTGGGATGATTACTTTTGTCTTCTCTGCGATTGTTGGTTGCTCTTGTGTTGAAGTTTCCTCTTTTTGAACTACTAGACTGGTTCCTGGAATTGTATTGACTGAACCATCTGAGTATGTCAATGTCGCTGTTCCGTCTTTAGATACCTTAACATCTGTAGCAGTTGGATTTGCTTGTTTCACTTTCGTAGCTACTGCAGCTTGTTCCTCAGGTGTTAAGCTATGAGCATTCCCGACTTCTGTAGTTGCTGGCACCACTGCTGGATTTTGCGTGGCTTGTGTTGCAGCTTCATTGTCAGTATCTTTGGCTACTACTAGACTGGTTCCTGGAATTGTGTTTACTGAACCATCTCCATATGTTAGCGTTGCTGTTCCATCTTTAGATACCTTAACATCTGTCGCCGCTGGATTTGCTTCTTTGACCTTAGCTGCTACAGTATCTTGCTCCGCCTGTGTCAAGTTGTGAGTATTTTCAACAGGTACAAAGTTTCCTGGAACTTGCGCTGGGTTCTTCTCTGCATCTGTCTGAACTTTTGGAGTTTCTTGTTTACTTCCTTTTTCAACAAGTTTATCCCCTGTTATTGTATCTACAGATTTATCTGGATAGGTGATGACTACTGTTCCATCAGGTCTTACTTCTACTGTAGTTCCTGCTGGGAAGTTGTTCGCTTCCTCAACCGCTTTTTTAACCGCAGCTTGTTCTCCTGGTGTTAACTTAGTAGTGTTTCCTACTTGTGTTTTTCCTGGAATAACTGGCTCGGTTCTTGACGCGATTGTTCCTGTCTCTTTGTTAGCTGGCGCTACTAATTTATCTTTAGAAATCGTATCGCTTGAACCATCTTTATATGTGATAACAGCTGTTCCATCTGGTTTTACTTCTACTGTTGTTCCATCTGGGAATGTGTTAGCTCCTTCGATGTTTTGACGAACTTGTTCTCTTTCTTCATCTGAAAGTTTTGCTGGATTTTCCACTTCCACTTTGTTTTCAGGAACTTTCGGATCGAATTTAGATGCAATAGAGCCATCTGGTTGAACTTCATTTATCTTATGAATACCAGCTTCTTTCGCCGCGTTGATTTCATCTTTAGATTGAGCTTTGTTGATGTCTTCAATCGCTTTGTCTTTGGCCTTATTGATTTCTTCGATAGCTTTGGCTTTCGCTTCGTCTGATAAATCTTTATTGTTCTTGATTTCGTTAATGCGTTTTTGAGCTTCTTCTAGTATTTCAGCTTTTGCTTTCGCTTTTTCTTCATCAAGGTTTGTTACATCTGGTTTCTTAACTTCTGCATCAGCTTTTGGATCATATTTTTCAATATTTTCTTTTGCTTGATCTGCAATTTGTTTAGCTGTTCCTGCTGATGATGCTTGGTCAATAGCTTTATTAGCATCTTCTTTGGCTTTATTGATTTCTTTTTCAGCTTTTTGTTTTTGATCTTCTGTTAAGTCTTTATTGTTCTTGATTTCTTCAAGTTTTTTCTTAGCAGCTTCTTCTACTTGTTTTTTAGCAGCTTCTTTCGCCTTAGCAAGATCATTATCTTTATCAGCTGTGCCTAAAGAATCAACTACTTCAACCGGTACTTTTACAGTTACTTTGCTACCATCCGCTAGGGTTACTTCCACCTCTGCTTCTTTAATTCCCGCTTCTGTTGTAGTTGGTTTAAAAGTGATTTTCGCTGTTAGTCCATCAGCTAGTGCTAATTGTTTTAGGATGTCTTCGTCAGTTAAGCCTTTACCTTTTTCTACAGTTACTTTTCCGGATACTAAAGCAGTTTGTAAGTCTAACTCTGGTTTGAAGATACTTGTTGATTGCCCTTTAGCAGTTTGTACTACTACATCTTCTTTCGGTAGATTTCCGTTTGGAGTCTCAACATTTCCTTGATCATCAACCTTGACATCGTCCTTGTTTAAGCCTGGATTTGCTTCAACAATAGCTTTCTTAACATCTTCTTTTTCTTTGTCTGTTAAGTTATTCGAATCTTTAACTCCTACAGGTGTGACAGGTTTCTTCAAAGCTGGTGTTACTACATCTTTTGCTGGTAAATTACCTTGTGGTGTTTCAACATTACCTTGACCATCAACCTTAACATCATCCTTGTTTAAGCCTGGATTTGCAGCTACAACAGCATCCTTAACAGCGTCTTTTTCTGCTTCTGTTAAGTTTTTAGGATCTTTAACTTCTACAGGTGTAACAGGTTTCTTCAAGGCTGGTGTTACAACTTCTCCTGCTAGTAAATTACCTCTTGGCGTTTCAACATTGCCTTGATCATCAACCTTGACATCGTCCTTGTTTAAGCCTGGATTTGCAGTTACAACAGCATCCTTAACAGCGTCTTTTTCTGCATCTGTTAAGTTATGGACATCTTTAACAGGGACAAGATTTGTCGGTTTTTTCAAGGCTGGTGTCACTACATCCTCTGCTGGTAAGTTGCCTTTTGGTGTTTCAACATTGCCTTGATCATCAACCTTAATATCTTTATCTGTTAAACCTGGATTATTTTTAATAATCTCTTCTACAATCTTAGATTTCTCTGGTTCTGTCAGTTTAGATGGGTTGACAACTTCAACTGGGGTTGTTGGTTTCTTCAAGGTAGAAGTTACTACATCTTTTGCTGGTAAGTTACCTTGTGGTGTTGTGACATTTCCTTGATCGTCAACTTTGACTTTATCTTCAGTTAAACCTGGATTTGCCTCTACAACAGCTTTCTTAACGGCTTCTTTTTCTTTAACTGTTAGGCTATTTGGATTTTCTACTTCAACAAGTTTATTTGGTTTATTTAAGACTGTTGTGACAACATCTTCTTTTGGTAGATTTCCTTTTGGAGTTTTAACATTTCCTTGGTTATCTACTGTAACATCACCTTTGTTTAAACCTGGATTTGCAGCTGCGACAGCATCCTTAATGTCCTCTTTTTCTTTTTCTGTTAAAGCATTAGGATTTCCAACTACAACTGGTGTTGTTGGTTTGTTCAGGGCTGGAGTTACTACATCTTTTGCAAGTAATTTATCACCATTCTTAGTTGTTACATTACCTTTGTCATCGACTGTAATATCATCTTTGTTTAGACCAGGATTTGCGTTGGCTACAGCTTCTTTCACTTTTTCCTTTTCATCATTTGTTAAATGATTTGGATCAGCTACTACGACTGGTGTCGCTGGTTTGTTTAATGCTTGAACAACAACTTTTTCTGCTTCCAAGTAACCTTTAGGAGAAGCTACATCTCCCTTATCACTCACATAGACTTCAGATTCTTCTAGTTGAGGGTTAGTCGCCACAATCGCTTTTTTAACAGCTTCTTTCTCTTCATCTGTTAAATGATTGACATCTGTAACCTTAACCTTTTCTTTTGGTGGAGTTAACTTTCTCTTAGCTGTTTCTGTAATATCTTGTGGAGTATGAACAGCAGCAATTTCTTGTCTACCTTTTTCTGTGGCTGACGCTATAGCTTCTGGTGAAGTTGCATTATTGATGTTTTCTTCGTGTTTTGCTTTCAGTTCATCAACTTGTTTCTTCAATGCTTCTTTTTCTTTTTTAGATAATGCATTGTCTTCATCAATTTCAGCTTTTTCAGCATCTGCAGCTTTTGTTAGGTCAGCTTTCGCTTTTTCCTGATCAGTTGCTTTTCTTACAGGTACTTCGATTTCATCTTTTGATCCGTCACCATAAGTAACTTCTACTACAACTACTTTCTTACCTTCATTTGCACCTGTTCCTTCCACAATTTCTCCATCATTTTTGACTTGTTTGTCTGTCGGTTGTGGTTGGTCTTTTGGTACTTCTACAGCATCTGTAATAGCTTTTTTATCTGCTTCTGCTACTTTAGGAGCGTTAGATGGGTCAACACTTACTGGAACTCCTCCTGCTTCAGTTACTGAATCTTTTACATTTGGAGTTGCTTGCTCAGCATTAGTTTTATGAACAGCATCAATTGCTTTCTTACCTGCTTCTGTTGCTTTCGCTACTTCATCAGTTGTTCCAGCTTTATCGATGTTAGACTCTGCAGCTTTCTTAGCTTCATCGACTTTTGCTTTTTCAGCTTTCTTCTGATCTTCTGTTAAGGTCTTGTCTGATTCGATTTCTGCTTTTTCTTTGTTAGCTGCTTCTGTTAAGTCAGATTTCGCTTGCTCTTTGGCTTTGTCTAACTCTGTTTGGTGAACTTCAGCAATTGCTTTCTTACCGTCTTCTGTTGCTTTTGTTACATCTTCTGGCGTTGTCGCTTTATCGATATTTTTTTCTTGTTCTTCCTTAACTTTATCAACTTTGTCTTTTTCAGTTTTCTTTTGATCTTCTGTTAAGTTTTTGTCTGCTTCAATTTCTGCTTTTTCTTTGTTAGCTGCTGCTGTTAAGTCAGATTTCGCTTGTTCTTTAGCTTTGTCTAATGCTTTTTCTGCTTCAGTTTTCGCTTCTACAGTCTTAGATGCAGGCAGTTCATTTTGTGATTTGTCAGAGTACGTTACAGTTACTTTCCCTGTATTGTCTACTGAAATTTGATCATCAGTTAAATTTGTGTTTGCTTTCTTAACTGCTGCTTTAACGGCTGCTTTTTCATCTTCTGATAAATTAGCAATATTATTAACTTTTACTTTTTCTGGATCATTTAGTGGAGATTTTGCAGCATCAGTTCCTTCTACTGGAACTTCAACTGTTCTTGTAATACCATCGTGAGTGACTGTTACTGGAACAACTGTCTTACCACCTTTTTCTGCAATTTTTCCATATTCTACAGTATAAGTAGCATCTAACTCTTTACCGTTTGCAGTTACTTTCTCTTTTACAGTCGGTTGGTCTTTTTCAGACAATGAGTCTCCTGCTTTTGGTACAACAGAGATTTTCGCTGCTCCATCTTTCACTGCTAAAGTGAAGTCTTCTGCTTTACCTGATAAAGCTAAACGCGCTTGTTTTAATGTATTAAGAGCATCATCCACTTCTGGTTGAGTAGCATCTTGCTTGTCATACACTTTTTGAGCATTTGCTAAAGCATCATCATAAGCTTTTTTCTTAGCGGCATCTGTCTCTTTAGCATAAGCTGGTGATTTTTTAACCGCATCATCTGTGTTCAAGTCAAGTTCTGCTTTCAAAGCATCTTTAGATACAGGAACAGCAACTTTTTCACCTGTAAGAGCTTCTATAGCTTTTGCTAAATTGTCAATTAAAGTAGCTACTTCTGATGTGCCAGCTGCATTTTCTGGCTCAGCTGTTGTTTTATCAGCTACTTTTGAAGCGGCATCTTTTGCTGTGTTAAAAGCATCTTTCTTATCTTGAGTTGCTGTATTATATTTTTCAGATCCTTTAACTTCTTTAGCTTTTTCTACTAATTTTTGTAGAGAATCCATCTTAGAATCTAAACCTTGAGCAATTGACACAATATTATCTACTTCAGCTTTGTTCCCTGCAGCATCAACTTGTGTTTTCAATTCTGCTTTTTGTGCAGCATTTAAGTGTTCAAGCGCATCAATTTTTGCTTTTGCTGTATCACGATACGCTTTTACTTCCGCATCCTTCACAATATCTTCCAATTGATCTCTTGTTGTTGCTGCATCAATTTGTTTCTTATACTCATCTCTTTGAGCATCTGTTAGACCAGGAACTTGATCAATTTTCTTCTTATACTCATCTTTTAAAGCATCAGTTTTAGCTTTTTCAGCATCATGAGTTTTTTTAGATTTTTGATTTAGCGCATCTTCAATTACTTTAGCAATTGCTTCCTGTGTAGTAGCATTTTGAATTTGTTCTTTATACTGAGCTGCTGTTGGTTTTTCTAAATATCCTGCTTGCCCACCATTTTTATCGATTTCATCAATGATCGCTTTTGCTTTTTCTTTTGTTTTTTCTAATGCTTTGTCTAAAATTTTATCAACAAGACCTTTTGTATGTTCAATAGGAGTAGCAGTTCCTTCAGTTGGGTCTGTCATTACTACTGCCGATACTTGATCTACTAGTTCTTTTTTCTCTGCTGTTGTTAAGTAAGGATTGTTATTAATTTTTTCCTTCACTTCACGTTTTTTAGTTTCTAATGCTTTCTCATTTTCACTATTTTTAGCAACAGCTTCTTCTACAACAGCATTGACACTTTCTTGAGTCGTTTTATCTTTTAATTTTTCTTTAAATGCTTGTTTTTCTTTTGGAGATAAATAATTTAAATTATCAATTGCCGCTTCAGCATCCTTTTTAGCTAAATCTAGCGCACTAGTTCCTTCTTTATAATAAAGGTCTGAAGTTGGGATAGTGTATACTCCAGAGTATCCTGCATCTCTTGATAACATGACAGTAGAACTGTTTGGTTTAAACCCTATATGTGTTCCTATATTTTTGGCATTTGCTGTATTATCATCATAGGCAAACCATTTATTTCCCTTGTCATCCTGAAGTATTCCACCCTCGAAATCAAGGTCGCTTTTACCACTGTGATACTGTAAATTCTCTACTCCGATTCCATTTGCTTTTAAAAATGATTTGATAGCTGCTTTCTTTTCTTCTTCAGTTATTTGATCCATATTTTTCACAGGTACTGGAGCAATGTCATACTCATATCCATTACCCTGTCTATGCGTGTTTGTTTCTGTCACTTTATAAACAAGCGATGTACCTGGAATAACATCTCTACTATTATCAGAATAAATAATTGTTGCTGTTCCATCATCATCTATAAGAATTGATTCTGTTTTGTCTTCACTTTTAAGGTTTTCTATTAATTTATTCTTCCCTGTTCTTGCTACTGAAGTTACATTTTCTTTATTTGCACTCCAAATTCTATCTCTAACAATATTTTTTTCTTTCTCTGTTAATTTATTTGGATTTCCTACTGTAGCACGAGTTGGTGTTGATGGTTCAAAAATTTCATTTAATTTATATAGACTTGGAACTGGTGCTAATACAGTTTTGTAATGTTGCATCATTCGAGCAATCCCAACCCTAAAACCTGCTCCAAATTCTAAAGTACTACGATCATTACCGAAAGTTGGATCGGCAACTTCATATACAGCTGTTATCGTAGCTCTTTCAATTCCTCCACGTTCCCAATCGACATACATCGTTTTTGTGTTTGTACGGAAGTTCTCATAAATAGCTTGTTCATATGGATCATCTGAGATTCTATCCCCAATATGGTACCAAAACTTATTCGCAAAACTTCCGCTATATTCTCGGTAAGATTCACCTGTTGTTTCATTATAAGATTCCCACTTAGTATCATTACCGTGGAAATCAGGTGTTGTATAAGCTCTATTGATGTCATCTTCTGTTTGGAAACGTGAATTAATCGAATTTGATAACGAACCGAATTTTTTATTTTTATTCCAGCTTTCCATTACATAAACTGGACGTCCATCATTTTTCTTTAATGTAATTTCTTTAGGTTCTTTTAATCCTATCGGTGTTGTAAACCAGAAACGTGGACGGTGTCCTCCAAATCCAGTTACACTACTTCCATCAGCTCCACCGTTATAAGTATAAGTTACTTTAACAATTGGATTTTCGCGAGTGTATTGTGACCAGTCTACATCGATTCCAATTTCTTTATCTACATTTACTTTTGATCCAATTTGAATACCGTCTGCACTTTCAGGAGTTTCTCCAGAATTAGAATATAACGATACAATACCGTCTTCCCCATTTAATTGTTTAAATGCCGCATCTACAATATTCGGATTTACAGCAGCCCCAACTAAAGATGCCCCTATCAAACACGACGCTGCTCCAAAACTAAACTTTCTAATCGAAAACTTTTCTACACGCTGCCACATTTGCTTAGAGCGTTTCTGAGTTCTCTTATACTTCATTCTTTGATCTCCATTTTTTATTTTTATTTCTTCTTATTCAAAAACTAATACACTATAATACAATTTTATTATAATATATCTACTTTAGGCAATAAGAATACACGTACATTATATCATAAAGTCCCCCCCCCGTCCACTTTTAGCCTAATTTTTACTTTAATTAAAATATATAGAAATTTACCCTATTTGCTATCGTTTTGTCACTAATCCCTTATACAGATTTATAAATTTTAATTGATTCTCATTCAAAAACATAAAATAAGTCATTCTAGGTATCTGAAGCCCTATCCCCCTCCACTTACTTCATCACAAAACAAAGAAAAGACCCTACCAGAACCAAAAGCGTCTGGTAAGGCCTTTTTCTGAAACCAGTCACTATGCTTATACTCAATGAAAATCAAAGAGCAAACTAGAAAGCTAGCCGCAGGCTGCTCAAAGCACTGCTTTGAGGTCGTAGATGAAACTGACGAAGTCAGTAACATACCTACGGCAAGGCGACGCTGACGTGGTTTGAATTTGATTTTCGAAGAGTATTAACTAAAAAGCATGACTAGCAATGTTATTGAATATGGTTAGCTAAATCTTCCTGAGCTTTTTTATTTGACTCAGCTTTTTCTTTTAGCCATTTATCATAGAGTTCCTGGTACTGTTTAGCAGTTACCGGCTCTTTTTGCAGTTCAACATATTTGTAGTTATCAGCATCTCCCTTATGACCAACGAATGAGAAGGCTCCTGTGAACGGTACAGTCTTACGGAAGATTGGATTAGCGCCACCACTTTGAACCGGTAGGAAGAGGGCGCTGTCAGTCAACCAAGCTTGGACTTCAGCAAATTTTTCATAACGAGCCTGAGTATTTTCAACTTCGCTATCTGCTTCATCTAGTAACTTTTTATAAGCAGAAAGTCCAATTTTTTCTTTTACTTCATTATCTTTTCCAGCAGTTAACCCAATATTATTAAGCTGTGAACCTGACTCTGGATCCAAGAGATCAAGATAAGTTTTCGGATCTGAGTAATCTCCGCTCCAACCTGAAATATCAATGTCATAGTCCTTTTGTTCAGCTGTATCTGCAAAGAATGTAGCTTGATCCTTCTCGTCTGGAGAAAGTTGAATTACGTCAATCACAACGTTGTCCGCCCCAAGGGTTTCTTCCACTGTCTGCTTAAAGGAACTTGCTTGTTGCACATCTAACTTGGCCGTCTGGTCAACCGGCATATCCAAATGAATTGGGAAGGTCACGCCTTCTGCTTGCAAGGTTTCTTTAGCTTTAGCAAATGCTGCCTTGGCTTTTTCAGCATTCAAAAAGGCAGGTTGTGCATCATTCAAATTGATATTCGACCACTCTGTACCATAGTTAATAATCTTTTCATTGACAACATCTCCAAAGTTTTTACCACCGATTTGGACAAAATCACTTGGGATAAGCGTGTTACGCAAGATACGGTCTGCTCCATCTTCACCATTTGTCTGCGCTGCATAAGCATGACGGTCAAAGGCAAAGTTGACAGCCTGACGGAAATTCTTATTTTGCATGGCTGCAAGTGAATCTGTCTTTTCTTTATCAGACTGTTTCATGGTCTGCTTGTAGCTTTGACGATTAACGTTAAAAAGATAATAGAAGGTAATTGAGTTTTGTGGTGTGTAGGTGATTTTGTCCTCATTCCCTTTTTTCAACTGATTAAACACTGAACTTGTCGGGAAGATACGACCGTCCGAGTAGTTCCCTTCCAAAAATCCTCTCGCTAAACTATCTTGATCAGAACCGTCAAAGAAAGAGAGCTTCACTTTCTCAATTTTTACATTGTCCTTATCCCAGTAATTAGGGTTTTTATCAAATTCAATCAAAGATTTTGATGAGAAAGATTTAAACAAGTAAGGACCATTTGACAAGATACTGGATGGTGTTACACTTCCAAAGTCATCTCCCTTAGATTTCAAAAAAGCTTCATTTACAGGACTCAAAATACCCCCAGTAGTCTTAGAATTCCAGTAAGATTCCGGCTTATTCAAAGTATATTGAAGAGTATAGTCATCCACTGCTTTAACACCAACAGTCTCAAAGTCAGATGTTTCCCCCTCAACGTACTCTGCGAGGCCCTTGATAGAGTCTTGAACCAAGTACAAGTTTTCAGCCTTTTTATCAGCTGCATACTTGAGACCTGTCACAAAGTCATGAGCCGTTACATCCGCATACTCTTCGCCCTCTGAAGTGTACCATTTCGCCCCCTGACGGATTTTATAAGTGTAGGTCAAACCATCTTTTGACACCGTCCATGACTCAGCCATAGACGGAATGAGATTACCATACTTATCATTTTCTAACAAGCCATCAATCAAGTTAGTCGTAATACTAGAAGTTGAACCACGTGTTGAAGTAATGTAGTCCAAGGTATCAGGATTACTAGTAAATACATAAGAGTAGGTTTTCTCAGCATTACTTGATTGGGAAGACCCACATGCCGCTAGAGCTAGACCTGCTGTCAAAGCCATAGCTCCAAAAAGCATAACTTTTGATTTCTTCATGATTATTCTCCATTTTTTACAGTATGTGAAATATTATACACCATTTGAGCAAAAATATAAAGCCTTTTTGAACTTTTTTACAAAAATAAAAATCAGTAGACTCGAGTTCCTACTGATTTTTGTTATGGTTCGTTTGGATTATGCAGCCAAAACTTTGCGTCCTTTACGACGACGAGCTGCCAATACGCGACGACCGTTTTTAGTTGACATACGGTTACGGAATCCGTGTTTGCGCGCACGACGAAGTTTACTTGGTTGATAAGTACGTTTCACGATGAATACCTCCTCATAGATTTTGTATTCGTTTAGCCGGCTATAAAGTGATCAGTTACTAAACATACTTTACTATTCTATCTGATTCTTTCACTTTTGTCAATAGCTCAAGGCAAATGTTTACTGCTTTTTGGCGCTTTTTCGAATGTAAGCCCTATCTACGATACTGTTTCAAGAAACGAGTCATCTTTTCTTGGATTTGGGCTAACTCATCAACACGAGGAAGGTAAACGATACGGAAGTGGTCTGGTTCCTTCCAGTTAAAGCCGCGACCATGAACCAATAGAACCTTTTCCTGCTTCAAGAAATCAAGGACAAACTGCTCATCATCATCGATACGGTACATATTGCGGTCGATTTTAGGGAAGATATAGAGTCCAGCCTTGGGTTTAACAGCAGAGAGACCTGGAATCTCTTTAATGGCATTATAAATGAAATTTCTTTGCTCGTAAATTCGTCCACCAGGAAGGAGCAATTCATCGACTGATTGGTGACCACCCAAGGAAGTTTGTACGACTTGTTGAGCCAAAACGTTAGAGCAAAGGCGCATATTGGAAAGCATATTGAGCCCTTCTATATAGCCTTTAACATGTGCCTTAGGACCAGACAAGACCATCCAACCTACACGGAAACCAGCGATACGGTGAGATTTTGATAGACCATTCATGCTGACACAGAAGACATCTGGTGCCAAGCTCGCCACAGGCGTATGCACATGCCCATCCATTACCATGCGGTCGTAAATTTCATCCGCAAAGATAATCAAATCGTTTTGACGGGCAATCTCAATAATCTCCAGCAAGAGTTCCTTCGGATAAAGGGCTCCAGTTGGGTTATTTGGATTGATAAGGACGATTGCCTTGGTATTGGAAGTAATTTTTGACTTGATATCGTCAATATCTGGGTACCATTCTGCAGCTTCATCACAGATATAGTGAACGGCATTTCCCCCAGCTAGGCTGACAGCCGCTGTCCAAAGAGGATAGTCTGGCATAGGCACCAAGACCTCATCTCCATTGTCCAAAAGCCCCTGCATGGACATGACAATCAATTCACTAACACCATTTCCAAGGTAGATATCATCAATATCTACGTTTGGGAATTTCTTCAATTGGCAATACTGCATGATAGCCTTACGGGCTGAGAAAATCCCTTTGGAGTCAGAATATCCTTCACTATCACGCGCATTCATAATCAAGTCATGAATGACCTCGTCTGGCGCTGTAAAGCCAAATTCTGCTGGATTTCCTGTATTCAGACGTAAAATCTTTTCTCCGTTTGCTCGCATCCGCATGGCTTCTTCCAAAACAGGACCACGGATATCATAAGCAACATGCTCTAACTTACTAGACTTGTTATATTCTTTCATCTTGTTTCCTCAATTCATCGAGATAGTAACATTATACCACTAGAAAGGGATTGCGACAAGTTTACTGAAATGTGTTATTAAAATCCTACAGAAGAAAAACCTCACTAAAAGCGAGGTCAAGACAGGGGAGATAGCAGGTATTTTGCGAAAGTCACATCACATACCAAAAGATAAACCTAGAAAAAGCAAGCCTAAAAAGGAGTCATAAAGAAGATTGAACATGAGGAAAAGTCCCCATATCATCAAGTAATCCCAACGCCCACTTCGTTTAGCGACTAGGAATAATACCAAATGGTAGAGTAAATGAAAGACTACAAAGCCGATAAACCCTGGATAAAGAAGCGGTACCAGACTCTCTAATTGCCAGATCATGATAACTTCTAGCAAGACTGAAACTAGGATGATTCCATAATAAAGGAAATTTGAATTTTTTGTTTCTTGAAAAGAGTGCTTCATCATTCTCCCCCCTCACTTCTTTCCTGCTATCCTTTCTTTTATTTTATCATATATTTATATAGATTTTAAGCGCTAATATTCTTTTGAAAAATACTTTTTTTGCTTTACTTCTATAGTGAAAAGGTTTACAATTATAGTAAGAAAATTTCAGGAGGTTTCATTATGGCACAACGTTACCAAAATATCATGGTCGCAATCGATGGTTCTAAAGAAGCGGACTTGGCTTTTGTCAAGGGAGTTCATTCTGCTCTACGAAACGACGCTAAACTCACCATCACACATGTCATTGACACACGCGCTCTCCAAAGCGTATCCACCTTTGATGCTGAAGTTTATGAAGAACTCCAAGTCGACGCTGAAAGTCTGATGAAAGAGTACGAAAAACGTGCTAAAGATGCTGGTGTGGCAGATGTTCATATCGTCATTGAAATGGGAAATCCAAAAACCCTCTTAGCACGTACTATTCCCGATGCTGAGGAAGTGGACCTCATCCTTGTTGGCGCAACTGGTCTCAACGCCTTTGAACGCCTCTTGGTCGGCTCTTCATCTGAATACATCCTCCGCCATGCTAAGGTTGATTTGCTGGTTGTGAGAGAACAAGAAAAAACCCTATAGTCACGAAGAAAAGGAGCTCAGCGCTCCTTTTTGTTTACTGTTTATACTCTTCGAAAATCTCTTCAAACCACGTCAACGTCCATCTACAACCTCAAAANNCAGCCTGCGGCTAGTTTCCTAGTTTGCTCTTTGATTTTCATTGAGTATTATTTCTCTCTTTATGGCGCTCATAAGCCTTGAGCTGGCGCTGCAGTTCCTTTTTAATAGCAGGTTCTGGAGCATATTTTTCTTCCCAATCATCTGGTTTTAAGATTTTATGGGTCACTGGATCAAAGTGAGCCTTGCCATCTGGAAAAATTTTCCCCATATTGGCCTGATGGACAATATCAAAAATACGTTCTGGATCCACCCCCATCAAAACAAAACTACCGTAGGTGAAGTAAAGCGTATCAATCAAGGCATCCACCTGCCCTACCAAATCTTGCTGGGCAGGTGTCTTCTTGGCTACTTTATCTGCTGCCTTATCAAGAGCTTGATGAAGTTGCGATAGAGCTTGACCAAAATCCTCTTCAGAGGGACTGGCTGCTCGAACAAACTCCACCAATTCTTCTATTTTAAAGCCAGCCCTGTGGGTTGCACCTTCTAAATCCCAAGCTCGTGGTTCTTCTTGGGTTCGTTCATCCATCATGTGGTGGAAGGTCTTGACCTTATTGAAATGATAGTCACGGCTGACAAAGACTTTTTCTGAAGCTAGAACACCAAAATGTTCCAAGGCCTTGTGGATTCCGTCTTGCTGATTGCTGGTGGTAATGTGCTTAGCAACTTCCTTGACACTGCTACTACCATTTCCCATAGCGACCGACATACCGACACCCGCCAGCATTTCTAGGTCGTTATCTGAGTCACCAAAGGCCATGACTTGGTTGAGGTCAAAACCATATTCTTTCCCGACTCGGCGTATGCCTTCCAATTTAGAGTTTCCTTGATTGATGACATCCGCTGCAAAAGGATTACTACGTGTCAATTTCAAGTCTTCAAAATCAGCTGCCGCCTTCTCAGATTCTTCTGGCGTCATCAGCATCAAAACTTGGTAGATAGGCTGATTCATCAGATCAAGTAGGTCTTCTTCCTTTTGGGGAACAACCTTGCTGACCATACGATTAAAGGAATGACTCACCGTTCGAGTTAAAACAGAGGGAACGAAGCGACTGATTCGTTGGGAAAAAGAACCCAAACCAAAGGACATGATTTTGGAACCTAACATGGCATCCTTGGTCCCTAGGGCAATCTCCTTACCCTCTTTTTTAGCATAAGTAATTAGCTGGCGCAAATGTAACTTGGAAATAGGACTCGTGAACAAGACCCTGTCTTTAGTAAAGATATACTGGCCATTGTAGGTTACCGCAAAGTCCAGATCCAAATCGTCCATCAATTCCTTAACAAAAAAAGGTCCTCGCCCTGTCGCTACACCAACTAACACCCCTTGTTCTTTGACAATCTTAATCGCGTCCTTAGTGGATTTCAAAACACTCTTGCGATCGTTAACCAAGGTTCCATCGATATCAAAAAAAACAGCTTTGACTTCCATCCTATCCCAATCTCCCCTTTTGTGATACAATGATTATACCACATTTCAGAAAGAGTGAGTAAATCATGCCTAAGAAAATCCTTGTTTTACATACGGGTGGGACTATTTCTATGCAGGCCGATGCTTCTGGCGCTGTTGTGACAAGTTCAGATAATCCCATGAACCATGTGTCCAACCCACTTGAAGGAATCCAAGTCCACGCCTTAGACTTTTTTAACCTGCCAAGTCCCCATATCAAACCCAAGCATATGCTGGCTCTCTACCAGAAAATTAAAGAGGAAGCTGCTAACTACGATGGAGTGGTGATTACACATGGAACCGATACTTTAGAGGAAACAGCCTATTTCCTTGATACAATGGAAGTTCCCCATATGCCTATCGTTCTAACAGGGGCCATGCGCAGCTCCAACGAACTCGGCAGTGATGGTGTTTATAATTATCTGAGTGCTCTACGAGTGGCTAGCGATGACAGGGCTGCTGATAAAGGAGTTTTGGTTGTTATGAACGATGAAATCCATGCTGCCAAGTATGTTACCAAAACGCATACGACCAACGTCGGCACCTTCCAGACCCCAACACATGGGCCACTTGGTCTGATTACGAAGCGGGAAATCCTATACTTTAAAACAGCTGAACCTCGTGTTCGCTTTGACCTTGATCACATACAAGGCTTGGTCCCTATCATCTCGGCTTATGCTGGTATGACAGATGAGCTGATTGATATGCTGGATTTGGAACAATTGGACGGTTTGATTATCCAAGCCTTCGGGGCGGGCAATGTTCCCAAAGAAACGGCTCAAAAATTAGAAAGCCTTCTGCAACAAGGAATCCCAGTCGCCCTTGTTTCACGATGCTTTAACGGTATTGCGGAACCTGTTTATGCCTACCAGGGCGGGGGCGTGCAGTTGCAAAAATCTGGTGTCTTCTTTGTTAAAGAACTCAACGCCCAAAAAGCCCGCCTAAAGCTCCTCATTGCCCTCAATGCCGGACTAACAGGGCCAGCTTTGAAAGACTATATGGAAGGGTAAGTCTCTTCTCCAGAAAGCAAAATCAGGAAATCTGCACGATTCCCTGATTTTTTCTATTTCCGTTTTCGTGTTGAGCGACGTTCTGTCAAACCATGAGGTAAGAGAACTTCACGTTCTTCCAACTCTTCCTTGTGCATAATCTTGGTCAACATACGCATACTGATGGCCCCAAGGTCATAAAGAGGTTGGGCAATAGTTGTCAAGTTTGGACGGGTAAAGCGTGAGATTTGTGAATCATCACTAGTAATGATTTCAAATTCTTCTGGTACTGATACACCCTTATCAGCAAGGCCGTTCAAGACACCTGCTGCCAGCTCATCACCTGTTACAACTGCTGCAGTTGCGTTTGATGAAATCAAGCGTTCTGCCAAGGCATAACCATCTTCATAAGTGTATTTAGACTCAAATACCAATCCTTCGCTATAAGAAATACCTGCTTTTTTCAAGGCTTCCTTGTAGCCAACCAAACGAACCTTACCATTGATATCATCCACTAGTGGACCGCTTACGAAAGCAATGCGCTCATTTTCTTTAGCAAGGTAGGTCACTGCATCAATCGTAGCTTGTTTGTAGTCAATATTAACACTTGGAAGTTGGTGTTCTACATCCACAGTTCCTGCAAGAACAACTGGTGTTCGAGAACGAGAAAACTCTGAACGAATTTTTTCAGTCAAGTGGTAGCCCATAAAGATGATACCATCCACTTGCTTAGAAAACAGGGTATTGACAACTGAAACTTCCTTATCATCATCCTCATCACTATTAGCAAGAACGATATTATACTTGTACATTTCAGCGATATCATCAATCCCTTTAGCAAGCGTTGAGAAATAGCCATTGGTAATATTTGGGATCACCACACCGACAGTGGTTGTCTTTTTACTTGCAAGACCACGCGCCACAGCATTTGGACGGTAATCCAAACGATCAATCACCTCAAGCACTTTTTTACGAGTATTCTCTTTTACATTCTTATTGCCATTGACTACACGGCTAACCGTCGCCATTGAAACTCCTGCTTCACGGGCGACATCATAAATCGTTACTGTATCGTCTGTATTCATTCCATTTCCTTTCTATATCATACCTCACGAGACTCCAAAAAAGAGACGGTATGAAAATTTCGTTTTCATGCTTCTACTTATTCCATTTTATCACTATTTGTAAACACTTTCAAGCTTTTTTTGAAGATTATTTGAAAAAATTTCATAGAAAGCTATGTTTATGAAGAAAAAATCGCCTTTTCTTGATTTTTAATCCTATTTGCTGTATGATAAGGGAAAAGAAAGGGGGAAGAAATATGGCTTTTACCAATACCCATATGCGGTCAGCTAGTTTTGGCATTGTTACCAGCTTGCCTGATGATGTTATTGACTCTTTTTGGTACATCATCGACCACTTCTTAAAAAATGTCTTTGAATTGGAGGAGGAACTCGAGTTTCAATTGCTCAATAACCAAGGAAAAATTACCTTCCACTTCTCAAGTCAACACCTCCCTACAGCCATTGATTTTGACTTTAACCACCCTTTCGACCCTCTTTATCCCCCGAGAGTTCTGGTTTTAGATATGGATGGTAGAGAGACTATCCTCCTCCCAGAAGAAAATGACCTATTTTAAAAACTCTAGCCTTCAGTTGCAAGTGACTGAAAACTAGAGTTTTTTCTATTGTTTCAAAGCATTATACAAGTTGCGGATCGGTTGCTTTAATGTCGGATGGATAAAATGAGGCGCAATTTCCTGTAAGGACTCAAGGACAAAAAGGCGTTCCGCTATATAAGGATGAGGCAAGATAAGGTCGTCTGTATAAAGAATCAGATCCTCCACAAAGAGCAAGTCCAAATCAATCAAACGAGGCCCCCAATGTACTTCTCTCACCCGTCCCATCTCTGACTCAATGGCTAACAAGGTCTCTAATAGAACTGGGGCCGGCAACCAGGTTTCAACCTCAACCACTTGATTAGCAAAGCTATCTTGCTCGACACCTCCCCAAGGCTCCGTCGTCAAGACACTGGACTCTTTGAGAATATGGATACCTTGAGCTCGCATGTTCTCAATGGCTTGTTTCAAGTTTGCTTGTTTATCTCCCATATTGCTTCCTAGGGCGATAAAGGCTCGTTGCTTGCGGCGATGAATGGTTACCGAGCAAGTATCTAGTGGCAAATGCACTGGCGCCCAAGGTTTTTTCAATTCCAGCTTTATTTCTTGGACAAGAGGATAGGCCTCAAAGGTACGTTCTACCAGTTTGTAGGCTACCGTTTCAATCAAGTCCTCAGTTGTTTCCTGAAACCAAGCCGTCCACTGCTGACACAATTCTCCGTAATGGACAGAGGCTGTTAAATCCAAGTCTGTAGCCGCCTTGGTCATATCATAGGATAGGATTGCGGAAATAACAAACTTTTGCCCTAATTCCTTTTCACTAGGAAAAAGACCATGATAGGCAAAAATTTCCAAATCCTTAATCTGCAGTTGATCCATAATGATTCCTTTCTAGAAAAATCCGCCCAAAGCGGATTCTTTTTATACTCAATGAAAATCAAAGTGCAAACTAGGAAGCTAGCCGCAGGCTGCTCAAAACACAGTTTTGAGGTTGCAGATGGAAGCTGACGTGGTTTGAATTTGATTTTCGAAGAGTATTATAGTCCCATTAAACGATAAGCCTGATCTCGAAGGTCCTTATCTGTTTCAAATAGACCACGAGCTACTGTCGTCAAGGTTGCTGTGCCTGGTTTTCTGACACCACGCATACTCATACACATATGCTCCGCCTCAATGACAACAAAGGCTCCTTTAGCACCTAGATAGTCCATCAAGGCATCGGCTACTTCGATATTCAATCGTTCTTGAATTTGTGGTTTTTTCGAATAAACTTCAACCGTACGGGCTAGCTTAGACAAACCTGCCACACGACCATCTGGAATGTAGGCAATATGTGCTCTACCATAAAATGGCAAGAAGTGGTGTTCACACATGGTATGGAAAAAAATATCCTTTTCTACCACCATATTATCGTCAATAATCTCAAAGGATTTTGACAAATGTTCCTCCGCTGTTTGACCAAGACCTGAAAAAATCTCTTGGTACATACGAGCCACACGAGCAGGTGTTTCCTGCAAGCCCTCGCGGTTAGCGTCCTCTCCGACGGCCTCGATAATCATTTTTACAGCTACTTCAATCTTTTGTGTATCCATTTTCGTTTTTCCTCTCCATCAGATAGGCTCTCACTTGGCTCAAGAAATACAAGGAACCCGTGACAATCCTAACTGTTTGTTTCTCTTCTTTTTTATCTGTCAATTGCTGCTCTAGAAAATCCTGCCAACCCTGATAGCTGAGATTTCTAGACTTGGCTGCCTCTTTCAGCACGTTTTCATCAGTCGCCCGACTATCGTCAAAATGTGTCAGGGTAAGCTCGGTATCTGGGATTTGCTCCAACAAGTCCAACATATCCTCCAAGGCCTTGGTTTTGATACAAGTAAAGAGGATTTCCTTACGATAATCCGCAAAGCGTTCTTGCAAGGTTGCTAATAAAGCCTTGATAGCATGGGGATTGTGGGCTCCATCCAAAATCATCAAGGGATCTCTTGACACGATTTCCAAACGCCCCGACCAACTTGTTTCTTCCAAGGCTTGAGCAAGCAAAGTATTAGCTGGTAACTCTCGACCATCTTCTTGACAAAAAGTATCAAGTAAAGCTATAGCCATCCCAGCATTCTCTATCTGGTGCAAACCAAGCAGGCCAGTCTGGAAGCGACCTTGTCTGACAACACTTGTATAGTCAAAGACTTCACCTGTTACCACACTCTCTTGGTGACTAACTTGATAATCTGCCCCGTAGGCAAGTCTCGGCGCATCTTTCCCTTCCGCAATAGCGTCAATGACAACCAAAGCTTCTGGAGCGATACGACCTGTCACCAAGGGAATACCTTGTTTGATAATACCAGCTTTCTGCTCTGCTATAGCTTCCAAGGTGTCACCAAGTAGGGCTACATGGTCCAATCCAATAGTCGTGATGCCTGTTAAAATGGGATGGCAGACATTGGTACTATCCAAAAGTCCACCCATGCCCACTTCCATGATGGCCACATCTACTTGCTCTGTGGCAAAGTAGTCATAGGCCAGGGCTGTGATAATCTCAAACTCGGTTGTACCCTGTAAATTGGCGACCGCTTCTCCCTCCAGCAAAGACTGATAGTCTGCCATGAGGGCTTCTAGCCTAGCCTCTGGAATGGATTCCCCATTGATGCTAATCTGGTCTGTGTAATGAATGAGATAGGGCGAGCTGAACACCCCAACTCTCAGCCCTAGCTTTTCCAGCATATTCTTCAAAAAAGCAATGGTCGAACCCTTGCCGTTAGTCCCTCCGATATGGATGACCTTGAGTTTGAGATGGGGATTTCCACGCAAGGCTAACAGTTCCACCATTCGTTCCAAGCCAAAATGCGGTTGATCCGTCCGGTAGTTAGCAATCCACTGATTGTTTTCAATTTCTTTCATCTTATTTATATTGTTTTAAATCTAGATTTTCCGCTTCATCAGCCAATCGAATGGCTGATGCAATTTCAACTGCCATCTTGTGACTGGCTACGTCATGCACGCGCACCACTTCTACACCCTGTCTTGCAGCGATACTGGTTACATGAGCCGAAGCCGTATCTCGATTGCGGAAACCAAGTTCTGTCTCAGGATTGACTTCAAAACCATTTTCTTCAAGAATATTGATGACAAACCGCTTACGCGACACTCCAAGAAAGATTGGATAGCCCTTCTGATGTAGTTTATCCAAATCCCGTAAAAGAAGCAAATTTTCTTTCTTGGTCAGACCAAAGCCAATTCCTAGATCCAACAGGATATTTTCTTGTGCAATTCCAGCTTGATTTGCTCTCGCTAGTGCACGTTCAAAGAAAGTCTCCATCAAGTCTTCGATTGGCAATTTTTCAAAGTTAGCTAACTCTTCCTCTGTAAAAGCTTGTCCAAAACCAAAATGAGGAAAGATGAGCGAGCTAGGATGCTGAGGTCGAGCCATAACTGGATTAAACATGATGACCACTTTCGCACCAGCCTTAGCAACCACCTCCGCCATTTTCTCATCACCCATAAGACCAGTGATATCATTAACTAGATTGGCACCAGCAGCCAAAGCAGCTTCTGCTACCTGACTCTTCCAAGTATCAATAGAGATGAGGACATCACTTTCCTTGCGAATCGCTTTAATCACTGGAACAACACGCTGGATTTCCTCTTCTATCTCAACATAGCTATAGCTACTTCCCGGCCGAGTCGATTCTCCGCCGATATCTAGCATACTAGCCCCTTCTGCTATCAATTTACGAGCCTGCTGGAGTGCCTGCTCAAGAGCAAAAAATTGACCACCATCCGAAAAGGAATCTGGGGTTACATTGATAATTCCGCAAATAGCTGTCTTTGCATGATTTACTTTAGTTGACATATCGGTCACTCCCTCAAGGCTTTTCACCATATTATTTCTCTATTTTACCATAAAAAGAAAAAGATGGACACTATTGCATTCATCTTTTTTCCCAATAGAAACAAGTAAGCAATTGTCAAAAATCTTAAACAGAAATCCCTAATGTCCGACTCATGATCACCACAAGAGCCAACAAACAGAAAGCAACCCCATTCACAATCATGTGAAGTAAGATAGACATTTCCAAACGTTGGGTTTTATAAACTGTCCAAGTTAGCACAGTTGACATTCCTCCATAGATAAGAAGAGAAGGTAGATTTGTCGGTAAATGAAGCAAGGCAAAGATAATAGCACCGACTATATAACCCACATTTTCTTTACCACGAAAGAGTTTTTTAGGAATCACTCCTCGACATAAAATCTCCTCACAAATAGGAGCTATTAGAACCAGTAAGAAAAAACTGGAAATTAAGGAACTATTCTGGACCAAATCATTAATATTTGATTGATTGCTGGTTGTTGTTTCATTCATCAAACGCAGTAAGACCACACCAAGAATATTAAAGGCAAGAATCACTAGATAGCTTAAGGCCAATCTAGCCAAATCCTTAACCTTGAAAAACGATAAACCAAAACTAGCCAACTGTGTTTTCCTAGCACCTATTATAAATACAGTTAAAACCACAAGAGATAAGGTCCCTACTAATAGTCCAGTTTGAAGCAGTGGAAATTTTCTGCTAGTTAGAAAAGTTGCTAGAGCTAAAGGAAACTGAGAAAACAAAAGCCCTACTAGAAAGATTATTAACCACTTCCCCCTGTTTAATACTTCATCCCAAATATTCTTTTTTATCATCAATTATACTCCTACCATTCAATCAAAATCACCTACCTAGTTTGAAGCAATTTTCAAGTAACTATAATATAAAAAGGGGAGAACCCCTTTTTATATTATAGCATTTATAGTGCCATACTGATGTAGTTAAGGATAAACAAGGCATCCAAAATCCAAATCATGACATGAACATCTTTAGCTTGACCTTTGACAAGCTTAGTCAAAGTGTAAGTCAAGAAACCAACTGCAATCCCTTGAGTGATAGAGTAGCTGAATCCCATAAAGATAGATGTGAAGAAAGCAGGAACCGCTTCAGACATATCGTCCCAATGGATATTTTTCAAGCTAGCCAACATCATAATCCCAACGATAATCAAGATTGGAGCTGTAGCAGCTGTTGGTACAATCGCTAGAAGTGGGCTAAAGAAGCTTGAGATCGCAAAACAGATAGCTACAACCAAAGCTGTCAAACCAGTACGTCCACCTGCACCGATACCAGCAGCAGACTCAACATAAGTCGTTACGTTCGAAGTACCAGCGATGGCACCAATTGAAGTACCAATCAAGTCAGAGTAAAGAGCCTTGTCCAACTTAGCTGATTGGTGATTTTCACCATTTGTCGCTACGATACCAACTTTTTCACCTGTACCGATCAAGGTACCAATTGTATCAAAAATATCTGTCAATGAAAAGGCAAGAATAGCCATCAGAGTTTCAGGCAAGCGAGCTGTATCTGAAATCAAAGCTCCCAAACCTTCTGAACCAAGAGCTGCACCAAAGATTGTCTTCAAATCTTTAAAAGCTGCACCAACATGGTTATTAGCAAAATCGATGCTTGACAAATCTACCAAACCAACTGCAATAGCAAGAACAGTTGTTGTCAAGATAGAGAGGAGAATTCCCCCTTTAATTCCTTTGATGACAAAGAAAATTGTGATAGCGAGTCCTGCAAGAGCCACCAAAACAGCTGGATTATTAAAGCTGACCAATCCTGGAACTGCTGAAGAGTTTGCTGCAATCGTTGCTTGAGCTTTGTCAGCCCCTTCTCCTATAGCAGTATAGTTTCCTGGATCAATCGTGAATTTCAAAAGTCCAGCATTCTTAATCCCCACGTAGGCAAGGAAGACACCAATACCGGCTGAAATAGCTGAGCGAAGGGCATTTGGAATCGATTCAATGATCATTTTACGAACATTTGTCAAGGTAATAATCAATGAAATAATCCCACAGATGAAGACCATAGCTAGGGCTTCTTGCCAAGAATAACCAAGTCCAAATACGACCGTAAAGGTAAAGAAGGCATTGAGTCCCATACCTGGCGCTTGGGCATAAGGTAAGTTGGCGTAGAAAGCCATCATCAAGGTACCCGCTACTGCACCAATAATCGTTGCTAGGAAGACACCCTGAGCAGGCATTCCTGTTTGTGAAAGCATTTGTGGGTTTACAAAGAGAATATAGCTCATTGCAAAGAAAGTCGTTAAACCAGCGAGAACCTCTGTACGAACGTCTGTACCGTTCTCTTTTAGTTTAAATAATTTGTCCATTATCAATCTCCTTTTAATTTTTACGAACAATAATAGAATTATATCATTTATCATTCACTTTTTCAATATCTTTGTTTGATTTATTTAAGAATTTGATGAAATTTCTTTTTTTGTTTCGAATCTGCTTTTCTGCCTGCTTTCTGTTATAATAGTAGACATCTTATCTGAAAAGACACTAGAAAGGTCCCTATGACGAAAAAAATTATTGCAGTTGACCTGGATGGAACCCTGCTCAACTCAGACAGTCAAATTTCTGACTTTACCAAAGAAACCATAAAAAAAGTTGCTGAAAAAGGCCATCAAGTTATTATTACGACAGGGCGCCCTTACCGCATGTCAAAAGATTTTTACCATGAACTAGGCTTAGACACTCCTATGATTAATTTCAACGGCTCCCTTACTCATTTACCAGACCAAGTTTGGGATTTTGAAAAGTGTTTGACGGTAGACAAAAAATATCTTTTAGATATGGTTCGACGTTCAGAGGACATTCAAGCCGATTTTATCGCTGGAGAATATCGTAAAAAATTCTACATTACAAATCCTAATGAAGAAATTGCCAATCCCAAACTATTTGGTGTAGAAGCTTTCCAGCCTGAAGATCAACTCCAGCCTGAATTGGTGACCAAGGATCCTAACTGTATTCTGTTACAGACCAGAGCCAGTGACAAATATGCCTTGGCAAAAGAAATGAACGCCTTCTACCAGCATCAACTGTCTATCAATACCTGGGGAGGTCCGCTCAATATCCTTGAGTGTACCCCAAAAGGTGTCAACAAGGCCTTCGCCTTGGACTACTTGCTCAAGGTAATGAACCGTGACAAAAAAGATTTGATTGCTTTTGGAGATGAGCACAATGATACCGAAATGCTCGCTTTTTCTGGGAAGGGCTATGCCATGAAAAATGCCAATCCAGAGCTACTCCCCTATGCAGATGAACAAATTTCCCTGACCAATGACCAAGATGGAGTTGCCAAAACCCTGCAAGACTTATTCTTATAGTCCTTACTGACCAGCTTGCAAGCTGGTCTTTGTGCTCTTTTCACAGTCTCATCAACCAGTTAATCGATTGTTCTACTTTTTGCCTCCAAAACCTTGGAAAAGGCTTTCTTTTGTGATATAATTCACATATAAATACAAGAGAGCTCGTTACACTCGACTCTGTTGACACAAAATCAATCCAGTCCCGTTGTCCCTGTTCTCGGTCAATATAAAGGAGGATAGCTATGAAAGCTGTTGTTGTAAATCCAGAAAGCACTGGTGTTGCTGTTGAAGAAAAAGTACTCCGTCCACTTGAAACTGGGGAAGCACTTGTAGAAATTGAATACTGTGGTGTTTGCCACACTGACCTCCACGTTGCTCATGGTGACTTTGGTCAAGTACCAGGACGTGTTCTTGGCCACGAAGGTGTTGGTATCGTTAAAGAAATTGCCCCAGATGTAAAAAGCCTTAAAGTCGGCGACCGCGTCAGCGTTGCTTGGTTCTTTGAAGGATGTGGCACTTGCGAATACTGTACAACTGGTCGCGAAACTCTTTGCCGTACAGTGAAAAATGCCGGCTACTCAGTAGACGGTGGTATGGCTGAACAATGTATCGTAACTGCTGACTATGCTGTCAAAGTTCCTGACGGACTTGATCCAGCCCAAGCTTCTTCTATCACATGTGCTGGCGTAACAACCTATAAAGCTATTAAAGAAGCAAAAGTTGAACCAGGTCAATGGGTTGTTCTTTACGGTGCTGGTGGACTTGGTAACCTAGCTGTTCAATACGCTAAAAAAGTATTCAATGCTCATGTCATCGCAGTTGATATCAACAACGACAAACTTGCCCTTGCAAAGGAAGTCGGTGCTGATGTCGTTATTAACGGCCTAGAAGTTGATGATGTACCAGGACTCATCAGAGAAAAAACTGATGGAGGAGCTCATTCAGCTGTCGTAACTGCTGTATCTAAAGTTGCCTTCAACCAGGCTGTTGACTCCGTTCGTGCTGGTGGTCGCGTCGTCGCTGTCGGTCTTCCTTCTGAAATGATGGAACTCAGCATCGTTAAAACAGTCCTCGATGGAATCCAAGTCATCGGTTCTCTTGTAGGAACTCGTAAAGACTTGGAAGAAGCCTTCCAATTCGGTGCAGAAGGTTTAGTAGTTCCAGTTGTTCAAAAACGTCCAATAGAAGATGCCGTAGCCATTTTCGACGAAATGGAAAAAGGGCAAATCCAAGGACGTATGGTACTCGACTTCACCCACTAATCTAATAGAAACCTATTTTAAAAGTTGGAAGCTTCTTCCAACTTTTTTATATTAAATTTTTAAATAAGGATTCAAAAAAACTTCTCTAAAACTCAATATATCAATATTTTTAGATGTAATCTTTTTAATTATTTTATGATAAATAGTTGATTTTTAGATGAAAACGGTTTATACTTAAAAAGTCTTAAAGTTTTCTTAAACGAAAACTAAAACAAAAAAGGAGGAATGACAATAATGAGTATCGGAATCATTATTGCGAGCCACGGCGAATTTGCTGCGGGTATTCATCAGTCAGGATCTATGATCTTTGGTGAACAAGAAAAGGTTCTAGTTGTAACCTTTATGCCAAATGAAGGTCCTGATGATTTATACGCTAAGTTTAATAACGCTGTTGCTGCATTTGACGCAGAAGATGAGGTTCTAGTTTTGGCTGACCTTTGGAGTGGATCTCCATTCAACCAAGCTAGTCGCGTGATGGGAGAAAATCCTGAACGTAAGTTTGCCATCATCACAGGACTGAATTTACCGATGTTGATTCAAGCCTATACAGAGCGCCTCATGGACGCTGCTGCAGGTGTAGAAAAAGTCGCTGCGAATATTATTAAAGAAGCCAAAGATGGCATCAAAGCTCTTCCAGAAGAGCTAAACCCAGTTGAGGAAGTAGCAAGCGCTGCAGCTGCTCCAGTTGCCCAAGCTGCTATCCCAGAAGGAACTGTTATCGGAGACGGTAAACTCAAAATCAATCTTGCCCGTCTTGACACACGTCTACTTCACGGTCAGGTTGCAACTGCTTGGACTCCAGATTCAAAAGCAAATCGTATCATCGTTGCTTCAGATAACGTAGCTAAAGACGACCTTCGTAAAGAATTGATTAAACAAGCAGCTCCAGGTAAAGTGAAAGCAAACGTTGTTCCTATCCAAAAACTGATTGAGGTTGCAAAAGATCCTCGCTTCGGAGAAACACATGCCCTTATCTTGTTTGAAACACCTCAAGATGCCCTTCGTGCTATCGAAGGTGGCGTGCCAATCAAAACTCTTAATGTTGGATCAATGGCTCACTCAACAGGTAAGACAATGGTTAACAACGTTTTGTCTATGGATAAAGAAGACGTTGCTACATTTGAAAAAATGCGTGACCTTGGTGTTGAATTTGATGTCCGTAAAGTACCAAACGACACCAAAAAAGATTTGTTTGACTTGATTAACAAAGCAAACGTGCAATAATCGATTTTATGAAAGGATTTTAAAGATGTCTATTATTTCTATGGTTTTAGTAGTCGTTGTAGCCTTCCTAGCAGGTCTTGAAGGTATCCTCGACCAGTTCCAATTCCATCAACCAATCGTAGCTTGTACCCTTATCGGTCTTGTTACCGGTAACCTTGAAGCAGGGATCATCCTTGGTGGTTCTCTTCAAATGATCGCCCTTGGTTGGGCTAACATCGGAGCTGCCGTAGCTCCTGACGCTGCTCTTGCTTCTGTTGCTGCTGCCATTATCATGGTTCTTGGTGGCGACTTTACTAAGACAGGTATCGGTGTTGCCCAAGCGGTTGCTATCCCTCTTGCAGTTGCTGGTCTATTCTTGACTATGATTGTCCGTACACTCTCTGTCGGATTGGTTCACACTGCTGATGCTTCTGCTAAAAAAGGTGACTTCAAAGCAGTTGAACGTGCTCACTTTGTCGCACTTCTTCTTCAAGGTCTTCGTATTGCAGTCCCTGCAGCACTCCTTCTAATGGTACCAACTGAAACAGTACAAAGCATTCTAAATGCTATGCCTGATTGGCTCAAAGATGGTATGGCTATCGGTGGTGGTATGGTTGTTGCCGTTGGTTACGCTATGGTTATCAACATGATGGCAACTCGTGAAGTATGGCCATTCTTCGCTATCGGTTTCGTTCTCGCTGCCGTGTCAGATATTACTCTAATCGGATTTGGTGCTATCGGTGTTGCTATCGCTCTTATCTACCTTCACCTTTCTAAAACTGGTGGAAATGGTGGCGGAGGAGCTACAACCTCTAACGACCCAATCGGCGATATCCTAGAAGACTACTAAGATAAGAAAGGACTGAAAACATCATGACTGAAAAACTTCAATTAACTAAATCAGATCGTAAAAAAGTTTGGTGGCGTTCAACTTTCTTACAAGGTTCTTGGAACTATGAACGTATGCAAAACTTGGGTTGGGCTTACTCATTAATTCCAGCTCTTAAAAAACTCTACACTAAAAAAGAAGATCAAATCGCTGCTCTTGAACGCCATCTTGAGTTCTTCAACACTCACCCATACGTAGCCGCTCCAATCATGGGGGTTACTCTTGCACTTGAAGAAGAACGTGCTAACGGTGTGGAAATCGATGACGCTGCTATCCAAGGGGTTAAAATCGGTATGATGGGACCTCTTGCTGGTATCGGTGACCCAGTATTCTGGTTTACAGTACGCCCAATCCTTGGATCACTCGGTGCTTCACTTGCCCTTACTGGCAATATCTTAGGTCCAATCCTCTTCTTCGTTCTTTGGAACTTGATTCGTATGTCATTCTTGTGGTATACACAAGAGATTGGATACAAGGCTGGATCAGAAATCACTAAAGATATGTCTGGCGGTATCCTCCAAGATATCACTAAAGGTGCTTCTATCCTTGGTATGTTCATTCTTGCTGTCCTTGTTCAACGTTGGGTAAATATTAAATTTGCTTTCGATGTTGCCAAAGTTCAACTAGATGAAAAGGCTTATATCCATTGGGATAAATTGCCAGAAGGATCTAAAGGTATCCAAGAAGCATTCGCACAAGTAGGACAAGGATTATCTCAAACACCTGAAAAAGTTACTACTTTCCAACAAAACTTGGATATGTTGATTCCTGGACTATCAGGACTACTCCTTACTTTCCTTTGCATGTACTTGCTTAAGAAAAAAGTATCTCCAATCACTATTATCCTTGCACTCTTCGCAGTGGGTATTGTGGCACATGTTCTTCACATCATGTAATCAAGCAACTTAAAAGGAATCAGGTTCTAAAATCTGATTCCTTTTTTCTATGCTTTTATTCAGCCAAAGCTCCCATTGGATCCCATGGTGCGAGTACAATTGGTTCTGCTCCATAGGCAGCTTGTTCTTCTACTGTCAGCAATTCCTTACGGACAACGATTTGGTATGTGTATTCGTCCATCCAAACGTCTGAAGCAACAAAGTAACCATCTGCACCAACCTTGTCTCCCCAAGAGTTTTCAACCTTCCACTTGGTTGACTTGCCATTTTCATCCAAGTCAACACCTGTCAAAACCATGGCGTGGGTCATCAAGCTTTCGCTGTAGTCCAAACGTCCAGCCTTGTCTTGAGTGAGTTTAATGTCCATGCTTGATTCAAAGTCATAAACATCTGTCGCAAGAATTCCAGCTTTACGGTTGCTGAGCTGACCGACATCAGAACCAAACCAAACAGTCTCACCGGCTTGCATTTGAGCAATCGCCAATTCTTTCAAGCGTTCCATTGGAACGTTGATGTAGCGAACTGCACGGCTACCAACCACATTCCCCAACATCTCAACTGTGTAAGATTTACCGTAAGGCTTGTCAGCAGTTGGAGCATTAATAACAGAAACATAGTCTTCTAGAGGAAGGTCAACATATTTCTTGTAAAACTCTTGTGGTGTAATGCCCTTTTCACTTTGGTAGTTATCATCCTTGTCACGATAAGCAAAGTCAAATTTACGTGGTGGAAGTCCTAAAGACATAGCAAGGAAGTTAAAGATTTCTTGCAAGAGGTCTTCTTTCTTAGCTTGAACAGTCGCTTGGTCCGCACCAGAAGCGAGCAAGTCACGCAAGATTTGAGCATCTTGACGAAGCAATTTGTTAAGAATCGCATTTAGCTCACGACTGCTACTAGATGAAACAGACTCAGGGTAAACTGACTTAGGCACGACACCGTATTTCTCAAAGAGAGAAACGACCATATCCCATTGACCACCATCTTGTTGAGGTGTTTGGAGTAAGAAGCTAACCTTGCGGCTAGTCAATTCTTGGTCTGAAGTCGCAATGACTTGCTCCAAGAACCAGTTTGATTTCTCATACTTGTCCCAGAAGAAGGTGTGGGCCTGTGATAACTCAAAATTTTCTAGTTTGTATTGTGAGATGAGCTTGTGGCGGAAAGTGTTGAGAGCTGCAAACATCCAGCAACGACCAGACGCTTTCTGGTTGGTTACCTTGTCCTTGGTCAAATCCAACGAGAAAACAGGTGTGTTATCTACATGGCTTTGGCGACGTTCTAAGGCTGCAAAAATTCCGTTGTGGCTGGCAGCATTTTCAATCGCTTGGTATTTGACATTTGCTTCATAATTGGCAAATAGTTTATCAGTAAATGATTCTTGAATCGCGTTCATAGATTCCTCCTTTTATTCTACAGTCTATTATAACTCTTTTCACAAAGGAAGCAACTGAAAAACATAAAAGGCAAGGATATTCTTCCTCACCTTTTTCGAATATAAACCAAACTAAGCAATACTAGCACGGAGATCTTCTAATTCTTCCTTGGTCAAGCGACGCCATTCTCCTCGCTGCAAGTTCTCATCCAATACTAGAGTTCCCATAGTCAAACGTTGCAAGTCTACTACTTCCTTGCCACAGTAGCCCACCATACGCTTGACCTGATGAAACTTCCCTTCTGCAATAGTCACACGGATTTGGCTCTGATTCTTTTCTGCATCCGTGGAAAGAATCTCCAGTCCAGCGGGCTGACAGGTAAAGTCTTTGAGAGGAATACCCTCAGCAAATATCTCCACATCTTCTTGGGTCATAATTCCCTTGACCTGGGCCAGATAAGTCTTATCCACATGACGCTTTGGCGAAAGAAGAGCATGGGCCAGCTTGCCGTCATTGGTCAAGAGCAAAAGACCATGCGTGTCAATATCCAAGCGTCCTACTGGGAAAACTTCCTTGCTCCGAGCAATATTATCCAGCAAGTCCAGAACGGTTCTGTGCTTAGGATCCTCAGTCGCTGAGATAACTCCTTTGGGCTTGTTCATCATGTAGTAGACAAACTCTTCATACTCCAACACTTGCCCATCAAAGCGAATGTCATCTCTTTCTTCATCAATCTGCAATTTAGCTGATTTCTCTTTTTTACCATTTACCGTCACGCGCCCAGCCTTGAGCAAGTTTTTGACCTCTGTCCGACTCCCTACAGCGCAGGCAACTAAAAATTTATCTAATCTCATAGAACTATTATATCATACTCAAAAGGAGGCTGGTACAATGACCAACCTCCTTTTCGTTTCATACTCTTCAAAAATCTCTTCAAACCGCGTCAACGTCGCCTTGCCGTGGGTATGGTTACTGACTTCGNNGAGCAACCTGCGGCTAGTTTCCTAGTTTGCTCTTTGATTTTCATTGAGTATCAGATTTAAGAAATTAACTTCCTCGTCTCCAGAAAATCGCTAAGACAATCATGGAACCTAGTACTGCCGGAATGATGGCAGTTCCTGCTATTATCGGTCCCCAAGTCCCAAAAAGCAAATGCCCTATAAAGGCACCAATCCAGCCTAGAAACATTTTTCCAAAACATCCCATGCGTTCTCCACGATTGGTTAGAGTACCTGCTAAAAATCCCACTAGGAGACCAACGAACATACTTCCTAACATATTATCTCCTTAATTTGCCCAATCTCCGTTACGGAAAAGTGGTACACGTGTCCCATCCTCACGGATACCATCGATATCCATTTGGTTAGAACCAATCATAAAGTCTACGTGAACATCTGAACGGTTAAGTCCAGCAGCTTCAAGCTCCTCTTCGCTCATCTCCGCTCCACCAACAACGCTAGTTGCATAGGCTGCACCAATAGCCAAGTGATTTGACGCATTTTCATCGAAAAGGGTGTTAAAGAAGGTAATGCCTGACTGAGAAATTGGGCTTGGATCTGGTACCAAGGCACATTCACCCAAGGCACGCGCACCCACATTTTCAAAGACAAGGTCTTTCATGACCTGATCACCCTTCTCAGCAGTGATGTCCACAATTTGTCCATCCTTAAAGGTTACCTTAATACCTTCGATGATATTTCCGTTATAGCTAAGCGGTTTTGTAGAAGTGACATAACCATCTGCACGACGGAAGTCTGGTGCTGTGAAGACTTCCTCTGTCGGCATATTTGGCAAGAATCCTTCGCCCTGTGCATTGATAGCACCAGCTGATTCCCAAACGTGGTTCTTTGGCAAGCCAAGGGTCAAATCAGTCCCTGGCGCTGTGTAGTGAAGGGCTGAAAATTGTTCTTTATTAAGCATATCTGCCTTGCTCTTGAGGATAGCTGCATGCTCTTCCCAGGCCTTAACAGGATCTGCTTCGTAGACTCGGCAAGTTTTGAAGATTTGGTCCCAAAGGAGATCGACTGCTTCTTCATCGCTCGCAGCATTTGGAAATACCTTCTTAGCCCACTCAAGCCCAGCAGCGGCTGCTACCGTCCAGCTAACCTTGTTGGATTGGGTTGCGATACGCATTGGCTTCATAGCAAGTCCCATAGCTTTAGCAGAAGCTGAAAGCTTGTCAGCGTCCACACCGTTCAAGGCACCTGGATCAGATGAGCGAACTCCAAGACGGCTAGCCTTGTTCTCCAAGAGATAGTTCATCTCAGCAATCTTGTATTCTGACACATTGTCCAGACGCTCCATCGGAGCATGGAGGAATTTCTCACGGTTGATGACATCATCTGTCCACTGAACGATCACCTCATGTGCACCCAAAGCATAAGCTTCTTTGACGATTAAGTGAGCCAACTCACGTTGCTCCACATCGATAGAGAGAGCCAAAGTGTGACCAGGTTGCACGTTGATTCCGTTCGCAACCAATAATTTCGCATATTTTTCTAGATTTTCTTTAAAATTTGGTAAAACCATTCTGTTATCTCTTTTCTATTTTTATTTTTCTTTCAAAGCAGAGAATAATCCTGCTAAAGCAATATCACCTGACAAGAGTTCTGTTGATAGAAGAATTGTCTGATCAGCAAGGTCTAATTGATACTCAAAGACTTTTTCAGCTGGTTTATCTTCCGCAAAAATTCTTAGTTTCATGAAATGTCCTTTCTTGTTCTTCATGCTCCCCTAGGTAGAGGCGTCGTGCCTCTGTACTATTTGTGAGGATATCTATATAGGTTTCATAGTCATCAGGTAGAGGCTTTTCTAAAGAGATATCTTGTTCTGGATTTATATTTTTTCCATAAAGAAAGCAAAGATAGAGACGTTCGTTGAGTGTTGGAAATACTTCAATAGACATAAGTTCAGCCTGACCTACCCGATCCCAATCCTGTTCTTTGATATCTGATATGATATAGGTTTGGAAGAGTCCCATAAGTGGATTATCTTCTGGTAGTCCACTGTCTTTATCCGCCAGAACCAAAGAACAACGTCTACCAAAACCAGCAAGTTGGCGCTCCCTTCCCTTTACCGAAACAGTAATAGGATGCCCTCCAATATGGCTATAAATCCATTCTTTAGGCAGTTCATAATTTAACAGGGGGGTAACTTCTTTGACAATCGCTACAGGACTATAGCGTAGAAACTGGCGAGTAACAGCCTTACAAAAGAGGATATCCTCCTCTTTCAAGGTCACTCCCTTCCAATTATTTTCCTCGTTAAAATGGTTGAAAAATACCAGATAGGGATCACGCACCATTTGTGCTAATACGTAAACGCCATTTCGCAAACTTATGGAAATAACTTTCCCTGGTTTCCAGGGTGTTGCTCTTTTTTTCTTTTCCATCATGATACAACCTCAAACCTACACAAGACATTTCAAACTTTTAAAACAACTCATCAAACAAACTCAACTGATTATCCTCTGGCATATTTCCAAGAATACCCATTTCATCCATCTTTTCAACCAAGGTTGATGAGAGGCCACCGCGTTTGCGTAGTTCTGTTTTAGAGAGGAATTCTCCCTCTTCACGCGCTCGCACTAGCTGCTTGGCAACGTTCTCTCCCAGACCATCCATTGCTACAAATGGCGGAATGAGGGTATCCCCATCGATAAAGAACTCTGTCGCCTGACTACGATAGAGATCGAGTTTTCCAAACTTGAAACCACGCTCCCACATCTCATTGACAATCTCAAGAGTTGTATAGAGGTCAATTTCCACATTAGAGGCTTCATTGTTCTTCCGTTTTTCAGCAATTTCTTCCATTCTGCGCTTGATAGCATCCAAGCCCGCCCCCATAGTCTTGATATCAAAAGCCTTAGCACGAATGGAGAAGTAAGCACAGTAATAATAAATGGGATGGTGAACCTTGAAGTAAGCTACACGCAAGGCCATCATAACGTAGGCTGCCGCATGGGCTTTAGGGAACATGTACTTAATTTTCCCACAGGACTCGATATACCACTCTGGCACCTTATTAGCCTTCATAGCTTCGATATAGCCATTGCGTTCCTCTTCTGAAATCTTGAGCCACAAGCCCTTACGTACCCGTTCCATGATGGTAAAGGCCATCTTAGGCTCGAGACCAGCATGCATGAGGTAAACCATGATGTCGTCCCGACAACCGATAACGGTCGACAGATCCGCAATCCCTTGCTTAATCAGATCTTGAGCATTTCCAAGCCAAACGTCGGTACCGTGAGATAACCCTGACAACTGAAGCAATTCTGCAAAAGTCGTCGGATGCGTTTCATCTACCATGCCTCGGACAAAGTTGGTTCCAAACTCTGGAATCCCCAGCATGCCTGTCGGCGTACCGATTTGCTCAGGTGTCACACCTAGCACATCCGTCCCAGAAAAGAGGGCCATCACACCTTCGTCATCCATAGGAATTTCATTAGGATCAATCCCCGACAAGTCCTGGAGTTTTCGAATCATGGTCGGATCATCATGTCCCAGTACATCGAGTTTGAGGACGTTCTCGTCGATATCATGGAAGTTAAAGTGAGTAGTCTGCCATTCAGCCGTCACATCATCCGCTGGATACTGGACAGGCGTAAAGTCGTAAACATCCATGTAGTTAGGAATAACAACGATTCCCCCCGGGTGTTGGCCTGTTGTCCGTTTGACACCAGCAGCACCTTGAGCGAGACGTTCCACTTCTGCATCACGATAAAACTTGCCATAATCTCGCTCGTAACCCTTGACAAATCCATAGGCAGTCTTGGCAGCCACCGTACCAACCGTTCCTGCACGGAAGGCATATTCCTCACCAAAGATATCACGCACATCCAAGTGGGCGCTAGGCTGATCCTCTCCCGAAAAGTTCAAGTCAATATCGGGAACCTTGTCTCCATCAAAACCAAGGAAGGTCTCGAAAGGAATATCCTGTCCGTTTTTGCTGAGTTTATGACCACATTTTGGGCAGTCCTTATTGGGCATATCAAAACCTGATCCGTAAGAACCGTCTGTGATAAACTCACTGTACTGACACTGACCACAGACATAGTGAGGAGATAGAGGATTGACCTCTGTAATCCCAATCATGGTCGCAACGAAACTGGAACCGACAGATCCACGAGAACCAACCAAGTAACCCCGTTCATTGGAACGTTGCACCAGCATCTGCGATGCCAGATAAATCACAGCAAATCCATTCCCCAGAATAGAAGTCAATTCTTTTTCAATCCGCAAATCAACAATATCTGGCAGCGGATTTCCATAAATCTCAAAAGCTTTCTTATAGGTCAACTCAGCAACTGTTTCTTCAGCCTTGTCGATGAAAGGCGTGTACAAGTCACCCTTAACAACCTCAACGGGTTCAAAGATTTCTGCTAAGGCATTGGGATTTTCAATAACCAGTTTACGAGCCAGTTCCTCTCCCAAGAAGGCAAATTCATCCAACATCTCATTAGTCGTTCTAAAATGAGCCTTTGGAAGTGGTGCTGGTTGGGCATGTTCTCCATGACCGATAGTTCGGTTAATCATAGCCCCCTGTCCCAAACTACGGACGATAATTTCACGATAAATCTCTTCTTCCGGTTCGATATAGTGAACATTTCCCGTAGCCAGAACAGGCTTGCCAAGACGGTCGCCGACCTCTATCAAACTCCTGATAATAGTCTGGAGTTCCTCCATATCCTTGACCTGCTCCTTAGCAATCAAGGGAGCATAGATAGCTGGTGGCATGACCTCAATAAAGTCATAATACTTGGCCACCTCAACCGCCACATCCACGCCCTGGGAAACAACTGCATCAAAAACTTCACCTTCAGAGCAAGCTGAACCTAAAATCAAGCCCTCTCGATGAGCATCTAAAACTGTTCTCGGAATCCGTGGTACCCCTTCAAAGTACTTAGTATTGGACAAAGAAACTAGCTTAAAGATATTTTTTAGGCCTACCTGATTCTTGACATAAATAGTCGCATGCTTAATCCTAGCTTTTTTATAAGAATCTGGACTAATCAAATCAATATTGAGTCTAGCTAAATCCGTCACACCATGTTTTTCTGCCACCTCTTTGATAAAGATGAAAAGCAAACGACCAGTAGCTTCCGCATCGTAATTGGCCATGTGGTGATGTTCTAAGGCCACACCAAAACGCTTGGTCAAAGGCCCCAAACCATGACGCTTATACTCAGGATAAAGGTTTCTAGCAAACTCCAGCGTATCAATCACTGGCTGACTAATCCTTGGAAGACCATGACGCTCATAATTGGCATTCATAAAGCCAACGTCAAAGGTCGCATTGTGGGCAACTAGTACCGTATCTTTACAAAATTCTTGGAATTCTTGCAAAACTTGTTCCAGTGGCTTGGCATTTTTGACATGATCATCTGTAATTCCAGTCAACTCAGTAGTAAAAGCTGACAAGGGATGCCCGGGATTGATAAATTCATCAAATTCGGCAATGACATTCCCCTTGTACATCTTAGAGGCTGCAACCTGAATCAAGTCATTATAGATGGCTGATAGACCCGTTGTTTCCACGTCAAAGACCACATAGGTCGCTTCTGACAAGTCCATCTCCACTTCGTTATAGACGATAGGGACACGGTCCTCCACGATATTGGCTTCCATACCATAGATTAGCTGGATTCCCGCTTTTTTGGCCGCCTTATAGCCGTGTGGGAAGGACTGGACATTCCCATGGTCCGTGATAGCAACAGCCTTGTGTCCCCACTTAGCAGCTGTCACAACGATTTCTTCGACCTCTGGTAGAGCATCCATGGTCGACATATTAGTATGAGCATGAAACTCAACCCGACGCTCACCTTCTGGCATCAAATCCTTCCGCTCATAGTGAACAACTTCCTGCACATCCTGCACGTTCATAGTCAAATCGCGTGTGAAGTTATTCATCTCCACATTCCCACGAACTCGGAGCCAAGAATTCTTCTTGATAAGGTCAAATTTCTGAGCTTCTTCCTCATTTTTAACCCACTTTTGCATCGAAAAACTGGAAGTATAGTCTGTCATTTTAAAGTTGATCAAAACACGCCCTGTTCTGGTTACTTTTTGCTCCACATCAAACACAACCCCTTCAAAGACCAGACGATTTTCCTCCGTCGTCACTTCGATCATAGGAGTAATCTCCGCCTTATCTAGCTTGGGTTTAGCTGCAGCTTTTTTCGCTTGAAAATCAAAGGCTGGTTTCTCTTCCGCAGGAGGAGGGGCCATCTGTTCCAGTTGTTCCATAGCACGGAGCGCTTCCTCATTGGCCGCTTGAACAATCTGATCATTTTCAGCATGAAAGGCCTCTTCCTGCTCTTGGGTCAGCACATCATTTTTCTCTACTTGACAATTAAAAGTTGGAAAGCCAAATTGTTCAAGTTGTTTCGCTAAATTAGGAAGATGATTCTTCTTAAAGTGTTCCTTATCAATCGCCTCAGAGCCTTCAATAAATAGCTGATTGCCCTCCGCACGAACTTGCAAATTTTGATAAAGGGACTTAAAACCTTGACTAGCACACGGCCCGTCAGAAAAAGCCTCTCTATAATAGGCCTGCAAGAGTTGATTTGAAAATTCTTGAGACAGAGCCTTGATTTCGAAAACAGCTTTATTGCCTGTCTTAGAAAATTCCTCACTCAAACCTTTCTTTAATTCTAAAAAGATTTCAATCGGTAAAATATTAGAAAATACGAAATGAAACTCCCATACCTTACTAATTTTATGAACCACAACTCGCTCAATATCGGCCTGTGATAAAGCAGGATCCTGCCTCATTTCAGCAGGCATCCCCAGTTGATTCATCAAAATTTCAAAACTGTTTGACATTCATTTTCCTCACATTATTCTCCTACTATTTTACCATACTTAGAGGTATTTTCTAAAGACAAAAGGAAGCCACTAAGTGACTTCCTTCTAGAGTGAGAACTGATTAGTCTTCACCTTTATTTTTCTTAATGATTTCTTCTTGTACTGACTTAGGTACATCTTCGTAGTGGTCAAATACCATCATGAATGTACCACGTCCTTGAGATGCAGAACGAAGAACTGTTGCGTAACCGAACATTTCAGCAAGTGGAACGTAAGCACGAACGATTTGGCTGTTACCGTGTGCTTCCATACCATCTACACGTCCACGACGAGCAGTTACGTGACCCATAACATCACCAAGGTTTTCTTCTGGAACAGTGATTGTTACAAGCATCATTGGCTCAAGGATAGCTGGTTGTGCTGATTTAGCAGCTTCTTTAAGAGCAAGTGAAGCTGCGATCTTGAAGGCAGTTTCAGATGAGTCGACATCGTGGTATGAACCATCGTAAAGCTTAGCTTTAACGTCAACCATTGGGTAACCTGCAAGAACACCGTTAGCCATAGATTCTACCAAACCTTTTTCAACCGCTGGGATAAATTCACGAGGAACCACACCACCGACGATTGCGTTTTCGAATTCGAATCCTTTTCCTTCTTCGTTTGGAGTAAATTCAATCCATACATCACCGAATTGACCTTTACCACCAGACTGACGTTTGAAGAATCCACGTGCTTGAGTAGAAGCGCGGAATGTTTCACGGTAAGATACTTGAGGAGCACCTACGTTCGCTTCAACTTTGAACTCACGACGCATACGGTCAACAAGGACGTCAAGGTGAAGCTCACCCATACCAGAGATAACTGTTTCACCAGTTTCAACGTTTGTTTCAACGCGGAATGTTGGATCTTCTTCAGCCAATTTTTGAAGGGCGATACCCATCTTGTCTTGGTCAGCTTTAGATTTTGGCTCAACCATCAATTGGATAACTGGTTCTGGAACGTTGATTGACTCAAGGATGATTTTAGCTTTTTCATCTGTCAATGAGTCACCAGTTGTAGTATCTTTCAAACCAACGGCAGCAGCGATATCACCTGAGTAAACAGTGTCGATTTCTTGACGGCTGTTAGCGTGCATTTGAAGGATACGTCCGATACGTTCACGTTTACCTTTAGAAGTGTTCAATACGTATGAACCTGATTGAAGAACACCTGAGTAAACACGGAAGAATGTCAAACGACCTACAAATGGGTCAGTCATGATCTTGAAGGCAAGAGCTGCAAATGGCTCTTCGTCAGATGCTGGACGAGTTTCTTCAGCGTCTGTATCTGGGTTAATACCTTTGATTGCTGGGATGTCAAGTGGGCTTGGAAGGTAGTCAATAACCGCATCAAGCATCAATTGAACACCTTTGTTCTTGAAGGCAGAACCACACAATACTGGGAAAAATTCAACGTTGATAGTCGCTTTACGGATACCAGCTTTCAATTCTTCGTTAGTGATTTCTTCACCTTCGAGGTATTTCATCATCAATTCTTCGTCAGTTTCAGCAACCGCTTCAATCAATTTTTCACGGTATTCTTGAGCTTGGTCAAGGTATTCAGCTGGGATGTCCTCTTCAAGGATATCTGTACCAAGGTCATTAGTATAGATTTCAGCTTTCATCTTGATCAAGTCGATGATACCACGGAAGTCATCTTCAGAACCGATTGGCAATTGGATTGGGTGTGCATTTGCTTGAAGACGATCGTGAAGTGTGCTTACAGAGTAAAGGAAGTCAGCACCGATTTTGTCCATTTTGTTGGCAAATACGATACGTGGAACTCCATACTCAGTTGCTTGACGCCAAACTGTTTCAGTTTGAGGCTCAACACCTGATTGTGAGTCAAGAACGGTAACCGCACCATCCAATACACGAAGAGAACGTTGTACTTCGATTGTGAAGTCCACGTGTCCTGGTGTGTCGATGATGTTTACGCGGTGGTTGTTCCATTGAGCTGTTGTTGCAGCAGATGTGATAGTGATACCACGCTCTTGCTCTTGCTCCATCCAGTCCATTTGTGACGCACCTTCGTGAGTTTCACCGATTTTGTGGATTTTACCAGTGTAGTAAAGGATACGCTCAGTTGTAGTTGTTTTACCAGCATCGACGTGAGCCATGATACCGATATTACGAGTTTTTTCAAGTGAAAATTCGCGTGCCATGAGGTTTGTTTCTCCTATTTATTTTTGATTTCTATTCTATTATAACACGATTTTAATAAAAACGGATAGGCAGGACCTACCCGTTCTCAATCTTTTCATGCTATTGTTGGTTTCAACTTACGAGCTGGTAAGTTGAGTTATAGCTAATACTAATCGATTTAGCTAATTTGAACCCGGGCTAAAAGCTCGGAAAATAGATAAGCTCTCCTAGAATCTTCGATTCTTCGTCAAGCTTCCTAATTTTCAGTCGCTTTTTTAACGCCCTTAGTATCTTAATCTTACCAACGGAAGTGTGCGAATGCACGGTTAGCTTCAGCCATACGGTGAGTGTCTTCACGTTTCTTAACAGCTGCACCAGTGTTGTTAGCAGCATCCAAGATTTCTTTTGCAAGACGGTCTTGCATTGTGTGTTCACCACGAAGACGAGCGATTGTTACCAACCAACGAAGTCCAAGTGTTGTACGACGTTCTGGACGAACTTCAACTGGGACTTGGTAGTTAGAACCACCAACACGGCGTGCACGTACTTCAAGTACAGGCATGATGTTTTCCATAGCTGTCTCAAATACTTCAAGTGCATCGTTGCCAGTAGCTTCTTTGATTTGCTCAAAAGCACCGTAAACGATTGAAGCAGCTGTACCACGTTTACCGTCAAGCATAACGCGGTTGATAAGACGAGTAACTAGTTGTGAATTGTAAAGCGGATCTGGCAATACGTCACGTTTTGGAGCTCTATTTTTACGACTCATTTCTCTTTATCCCCTTTCCTTATGCTTTTGGACGTTTAGTACCGTATTTAGAACGGCCTTGTTTACGATCGTTAACACCTGCAGTATCAAGTGCACCACGGACGATATGGTAACGTACCCCTGGAAGGTCTTTTACACGTCCACCACGAAGAAGAACCACGCTGTGTTCTTGCAAGTTGTGTCCGATACCTGGGATGTAGGCAGTAACTTCGATAAGGTTGCTCAAACGTACACGAGCGAATTTACGAAGGGCTGAGTTAGGTTTTTTAGGTGTCATTGTTCCAACACGAGTTGCAACACCACGTTTTTGTGGTGAAGAAACGTTTGTTTGAACTTTTTTATGACTGTTGTAACCAACGTTCAAAGCTGGTGATTTAGATTTTTCTACTTTTGATTTACGCGGTTTGCGAACCAATTGGTTAATTGTAGGCATCTACATTCTCCTGTGTTTTTTTATTTTTGGTGATGATACACTTGGTGACAGCTATCATCTGTGTGTACTTTTGCAACATTTGTCAGCACGTCCCTGTACACTCTTGAGAGACCAAAAGTAAAAAGTACCGTCTATTATTGTAACAAAATTTTCCATTGGTTGTCAAGATATTTTTCTTTTTTATTGCTAATCTTTTCACTGGGTAACTTCTCAAAGTAACTTCCACTTGCCTGACCGAAGTGGAAATTAGTCTAAAACGGATTTTTATGGTGGAATTAAGTGTGAGACGTTTGAGTTAGAAATGAGGCTAACTATGTCAAAACATAAACACCTTACCCTTTCAGACCGTAATGATATCCAACTGGGCTTAGAGCGCGGTGAAACCTTCAAAGCTATCGGGCAACTTATTCTAAAAGACCCAACTACTGTTTCCAAAGAAGTCAAACGAAACAGACAGGTCCGAGAGTCTACATGCCATAACCTTCCTTGCCCTTTACTCGACAAAGCTCCCTTTGTCTGTAATGGTTGCCCTAAAAGAAGACAAAACTGTGGCTATAAGAAGATTTTATACCTCGCTAAGCAAGCTCAAAAACAATACGAACAAACTCTTGTCGAAGCTCGTGAAGGAACTCCTCTCAATTCTAAGACTTTCTGGGACATGGATAAAGTCATTTCTGAGGGTGTTAAAAAGGGACAACACATCTATCATATCCTCAAAACTCATAACCTTGATGTTAGCTCCTCAACCGTCTATCGACACATCCGAAAAGGATACTTGTCTATCGCTCCTATTGATCTTGCTAGAGCCGTTAAATTTAAAGAAAGAAGAAAAAGTAAGCTACCTTCCATCCCTAAAGAAGCTAAAAAAGGCCGTTCCTATGAGGATTTCCAAAACTATTTAGCACTGAATCAACTAGACTCTTGGCTGGAAATGGATACAGTTATGGGCAGAATGGGAGGTAAAGTCCTACTCACCTTCAATCTATCTTTCTGTAACTTTATCTTCGCTAGACTGCTGGATAATAAAACTGCCCTTGAGGTTACCAAACACCTCTATGACATCAAGAACACTCTTCACCAAGCTGACAAAGATTTCTTCCAACTCTTCCCTGTCATTCTTACCGATAATGGTGGAGAGTTTGCCAGAGTCGATGATATCGAAATGGATGTGCGAGGAGAGAGTAAACTCTTCTTTTGTGACCCTAATCGCTCTGACCAGAAAGGGAGAATTGAGAAAAATCACACGCTGATTCGCGACATTCTACCTAAAGGAACTTCTTTTGACAATTTAACTCAAGAGGACATCAATCTCGTTTGTTCGCATGTCAACAGTGTCAAACGTGCTGCTTTGAATGGAAAGTCAGCCTATGAACTCTTTGCATTTACCTATGGAGAAGAGATTCCTAAGCTTCTTGGCATTTCTAAAATACCTGCAGAAGACGTCTATCAATCGTCTACATTATTCCAACATAAGTTCTAAAAACTAACCTTTAACCGCATTCAAACGTCTCACACTAACTTCCACTATAGCGGAACTTAATCTGAAACGCTTTCAGATGAGGGGATTTTATGCGCTCTTTTTTTCGATTCATTTTGGTTACAAAAGCGATGAAATCAAGCATGATTAAAACCAGTGGAACTTACCCTGACACGGATTTCCACTGGTTTTTTCTATTTTTATCAGACTAACTTCCACTTGGATTAGCGGTGGAACTTAGTTTGGGAATTTACGATTTTAGCTAATTTTAGCTACGTGGTACCACCTTAGAGTAAACAAAAAGGAGGAATTCCCCCTCTCCTAAAGTTAGTATTGTTCCATTCAATCCCTTCAATTTTAGCACATAATGGTTTTCGAGTTATGATAGTATCACAACCAACCAGATTCTTTCGCTATATTAGCTGCCTCTGTTCGATTACCTGCATCTAGTTTTGAAAGAATATTGGTGACATAGTTTCGGACTGTTCCGTTTGATAAATAAAGTTGATCTGCAATTTCTTGGTTAGACAAGCCTTGAGCAATTCCCTTTAAAACAGCAATCTCTTGTTCTGTTAATGGATTGGGATGCGTCATCACCACTTCCATCAATTCAGGCGAATACTCCTTGCCTCCTTCGAGGACAGTATGCAAAGTTTGCATGAGGTCTGCAATGCTTCTTTCTTTCAAGACATAAGCATCTACTCCAGCCTTGACTGCACGTTCAAAATACCCTGGGCGCTTGAAAGTCGTCACTACAACCACCTTTGTTTCTAGCTTTTCTACCCGAAGCCATTCCAAGACTTCGAGGCCAGTCTTCACAGGCATCTCTACATCAAGAATGGCAATATCTACGGACTCTTTTTCTAAGAGTTGGATTGCTTCTTGCCCATTCTTGGCTTGTAAGACAGACTCTACATCTGCTTGAAAGGCAAGCAACTGGCACATAGCATCTCGCAACATACTTTGATCTTCTGCGACTAATACTTTCATCTACTTTCTCTCCTTATAAGGTAGTCGAACTTGCACTTCTGTCGGTTGTTTCTGACTAATTACCTTTACTTCTCCCGAAAATGGAAGAACACGATCTCGAACTGTATGGAGGTCATCCCCCTTTATAGAAGTAAAGCCACAGCCATCATCTCTCACTGTTAAAATGAGTTCTTTCTCTGTCCGTTCTAATTTTAAGTAGACTTTAAACGCTTTAGCATGTTTGATGATGTTGGTCACTAATTCAAGCAAAATCATGGAAGCCGTTGACTCCAATTCCTGAGTTAAGCTAGCTGTATCTAGTTGATTAGCTATTTCCACCTCAATTCCAGCAATTTCTAACATCTTTTTCACAGTCTCTAGTTCGGATGTCAAAGTTCTAGACTTAAGATTTTCCACAATGGTTCGCACTTCATTCATGGAATCCTTACTGATCTGGTGAATTTCTTTTAATTCCTTTTCCACCTGTGGATAAGCCTCCATCTGAAATAACTGCAAGGCTAAATCTGTCTTGACACTCAACATAGCAAAGGTATGTCCCAAACTATCATGCAAATCTTGACCGATACGACTGCGTTCATTTTCGGCAAGCAATAGATTTATCTGGGCATTTTGCTTAGCCTGAGCTTCTTTCAAATCCTCCACAATACGAATCCGAACCGAGCCCAAAGTCATCAAATCAACAAAAGCAAGAATTACAAGTAGATAGAATAGATACTCAACTTCGATTCTCTGAAAAATCAACAGTTGGCCCACAACAAGGACTTGAGCAAGAAGAAAAGTCCAGACATGTAAAGACTTTAAACCATCTACGCTGAAATGATAACTTAAGAGATTGGATAGGAAAAAGAAGAACCAGATATAATTAACAGCAACAAAGGTAGTATTCCCAACTACATAAGTCAGCATGAGACCCCAATATAGCCAAGATAGGCGCTGGCTCTTAGTTGTTAAAACACCCAAATATGCCACTACAAATAGAATATCAATCAATAAATGCCAGGCAGAAAGCCACCCAGTCACTACAGGTAGGATGGGGAAAATCATAAAAATTAAACTGGCCCAAAACATATAGTGTATGCTTTTCAGTCTTTCAAGCATTAAGCATTCTCCTTATGACCTTGAAGGTAAATGGTCAAACCAAACAAAACTGCTGAAAAAACAAGTAGATAAACTGTGGCTGATAGATTGATGCTACCCTCGTTTAAGAAGGTCTTGAGCAACTCCATCAACTGATAAGTTGGTAGGCACTTCCCGATTGCTTGCATCCAGTCTGGAAATAAAGAGATGGGCATCCAGAGTCCACCTAAAACAGCCAAGCCTAGATAGAGAAGATTGCCCACGACAGACATCAGCTGACTAGAAGGCAAGAGTGTCAAGGTCAAGCCAAGCGCTACAAAAGCTACACTTCCTACTATCAGCAAGAACGCAGCCCCAATCCAGCTTCCTAAAGACATATCCACACCTCTGACCAAGTGCCCAACTGAGAAAACAACCAAAATTGAGACCAAATAATCAACCATCATACTTGTTATCTTTGATAGATAATATTCTACCATATTTACAGGGGTATGGCGCAATGTTTTCTGCCAGTTGTTGATTTTATCGGTATGTAAAACAGCTGGGAATGAAAACATAGCTGTCGACATCATGGAAAAAGCCGTCATGGAGATGAGGTAGTCGCGCATAAAATTAGCCGATCCACCTGGTGTGTCCTGGTACATGCCTGAAAAGAATAAATAGAAGGCTGTCGGCATCCCTACGGATAATAGATAATAGACTAATTGTCGTTTGGTCAATAGAAATTCTATCTTGTTTAGTGCAATCCATCGTTTCATCTTAGTCATCTCCCTTCTGTGTTTCTTCAAAGATTGTATCCAGCAAGCTACGATTATTGACTTCAATTTCTTGTATGCTACATCCTGCTTGAACTAATAGTTCCCAGAAAGAGTCTGCTTCGCGTGTGACTACTTGTAGGGCATCTTGTTTTTGTGACCAGTTTTCAACCAAGTTTGACTGTTCGACAACTTCTTTATATGCTAGAGGAAGGATAAAGTGCTTTTCAATCTCCTCACTACGCATGGCTAGAGGTGTCGTATCTCGAATCAACTCTCCCTTATTTAAGAGCAAAATGCGGTCTGCGGTGTGTTCCACTTCCTCAATATAATGGGACGAATAGAGAATGGTGACTCCTTGTGTTTTTAAATCCTGAACAATCTCCCAAAAACGTTGACGAGTTGAAGTATCCATGGCTGAAGTAGGCTCATCTAAAAAGATTAACTTTGGTCGCCCAATTAAAGTTAAGACAAAAGAGAAAAGACGCTTTTGACCGCCTGATAATTTTTCTGCCAATTGTTCTTTTTGTTGCTTGTCAAACTGCAATAGTTGATCAATTTCTTGCTCGCTCAAAGGATTTGGATAAATACTTTGAAAGAAAGCAATCAACTCTTTAACCTTCAATTTCTGTACAATCACATTTTCTTGAGGGAGATAAGCCCTAGTATAATTTAACTTAGAACTCGTCACTGGTAAACCTTGAATAGATACTTGACCACTGGTGACCACTTTATCTCCGAGCAAACAGGCCAGAAGTGTTGTCTTACCAGCACCATTGGGACCAATCAAGGCTACACATTCACCATCCTTGATTTCAAAGGAGATGTTCCGCAAGATCTCCTTGTCTTTTATTTTCTTACACAATTTCTCAACTTTAATCACAGTCATGAGATTCTCCTTTCAACCACTCCTCTTCCATAGGAAATGCGATAAAAATCATAAATCCTAGTCCCCAGGCACCACGGATGAATTGGTGAAGGAAGGCTTGATCAAACCAACCTGTAAACATTTCTACCAACCATACCACTAGTGATAATCCAATAAAAAGATAGAGAAACGCTTTTTTCATTTTTCAAACTCCTTTTTCATATCTGAGACTAATTTCAAACCTTCTCTGACAAGCCAAGACATCATTCCAAAGCCAGCAAAGAGCTCCCAAGGAAAATGGTAGAAACCCTCGTCCAATCCTGAGAACATGAGATAGGTCATAACTCCTGCTGCTACTAAACTCACTGCTATAATCATTTTATTTCTCATCTCTTCTTCCTCCATTTCATACTTCAATTATAGCCCTTTGAAGTTAGCGGAGCTAGATGCTTCTGTCACTAGGAAATATGACAAATGTCATAAAAGATTCTGTTCAAAACAAGAAAGATACACTATACAATAAAACACAAGTAGAAAAATCTAAGGCGGCCTCCTCAAAAGAGATATCAAACCCAATTCACACCATAATGTAAACTAATACTTATTTAAAATCAAAAAGAGTAGAAATTTTTATCAGACAAACACATATATTATAGGTGGGACTAAAAAACTCTTCAATTACTTTCTTAAAAGTTTGTAAGAATTATACAATCTGTTAAATTTTAATTTATGTACCTAAACTACAGTATTCATTGAACAAATCAGGAAACAAAAACATATACGCGATCAAAATGAATTGCTGAAAATCAAAAAAGAGAGAACCAAACTGATTCTCTCTTAATGTATATAATATCTAGTTATAAAATACACACTCACCTATCTCTGTAATGTATCGGGAAGACAGGA
>NZ_VMLP01000010.1:0-5010 GCF_013276755.1 Streptococcus sp. 5004
AGTGACAAAGACCTTTGAAAACTGAACAAGACGAACCAATGTGCAGGGCACTACAACTAAGGTTGTAGTACTGAACAATGAAAAAACAATAAATCTGTCAGTGACAGAAATGAGTGAGAACTCAAACTTTTAATGAGAGTTTGATCCTGGCTCAGGACGAACGCTGGCGGCGTGCCTAATACATGCAAGTAGAACGCTGAAGGAGAAGCTTGCTTCTCTGGATGAGTTGCGAACGGGTGAGTAACGCGTAGGTAACCTGCCTGGTAGCGGGGGATAACTATTGGAAACGATAGCTAATACCGCATAATAGTAGATGTTGCATGACATTTGCTTAAAAGGTGCAATTGCATCACTACCAGATGGACCTGCGTTGTATTAGCTAGTTGGTGGGGTAACGGCTCACCAAGGCGACGATACATAGCCGACCTGAGAGGGTGATCGGCCACACTGGGACTGAGACACGGCCCAGACTCCTACGGGAGGCAGCAGTAGGGAATCTTCGGCAATGGACGGAAGTCTGACCGAGCAACGCCGCGTGAGTGAAGAAGGTTTTCGGATCGTAAAGCTCTGTTGTAAGAGAAGAACGAGTGTGAGAGTGGAAAGTTCACACTGTGACGGTATCTTACCAGAAAGGGACGGCTAACTACGTGCCAGCAGCCGCGGTAATACGTAGGTCCCGAGCGTTGTCCGGATTTATTGGGCGTAAAGCGAGCGCAGGCGGTTAGATAAGTCTGAAGTTAAAGGCTGTGGCTTAACCATAGTACGCTTTGGAAACTGTTTAACTTGAGTGCAAGAGGGGAGAGTGGAATTCCATGTGTAGCGGTGAAATGCGTAGATATATGGAGGAACACCGGTGGCGAAAGCGGCTCTCTGGCTTGTAACTGACGCTGAGGCTCGAAAGCGTGGGGAGCAAACAGGATTAGATACCCTGGTAGTCCACGCCGTAAACGATGAGTGCTAGGTGTTAGACCCTTTCCGGGGTTTAGTGCCGTAGCTAACGCATTAAGCACTCCGCCTGGGGAGTACGACCGCAAGGTTGAAACTCAAAGGAATTGACGGGGGCCCGCACAAGCGGTGGAGCATGTGGTTTAATTCGAAGCAACGCGAAGAACCTTACCAGGTCTTGACATCCCTCTGACCGCTCTAGAGATAGAGTTTTCCTTCGGGACAGAGGTGACAGGTGGTGCATGGTTGTCGTCAGCTCGTGTCGTGAGATGTTGGGTTAAGTCCCGCAACGAGCGCAACCCCTATTGTTAGTTGCCATCATTTAGTTGGGCACTCTAGCGAGACTGCCGGTAATAAACCGGAGGAAGGTGGGGATGACGTCAAATCATCATGCCCCTTATGACCTGGGCTACACACGTGCTACAATGGCTGGTACAACGAGTCGCAAGCCGGTGACGGCAAGCTAATCTCTTAAAGTCAGTCTCAGTTCGGATTGTAGGCTGCAACTCGCCTACATGAAGTCGGAATCGCTAGTAATCGCGGATCAGCACGCCGCGGTGAATACGTTCCCGGGCCTTGTACACACCGCCCGTCACACCACGAGAGTTTGTAACACCCGAAGTCGGTGAGGTAACCGTAAGGAGCCAGCCGCCTAAGGTGGGATAGATGATTGGGGTGAAGTCGTAACAAGGTAGCCGTATCGGAAGGTGCGGCTGGATCACCTCCTTTCTAAGGATAAGGAACTGCGCATTGGTCTTGTTTAGTCTTGAGAGGTCTTGTGGGGCCTTAGCTCAGCTGGGAGAGCGCCTGCTTTGCACGCAGGAGGTCAGCGGTTCGATCCCGCTAGGCTCCATTGGTGAGAGATCACCAAGTAATGCACATTGAAAATTGAATATCTATATCAAATAGTAACAAGAAAATAAACCGAAAACGCTGTAGTATTAATAAGAGTTTATGACTGAAAGGTCAGAAAAATAAGGTTAAGTTAATAAGGGCGCACGGTGGATGCCTTGGCACTAGGAGCCGAAGAAGGACGTGACAAACGACGATATGCCTTGGGTAGCTGTAAGTAAGCGATGATCCAGGGATTTCCGAATGGGGGAACCCAACAGGTACTACCTGTTACCCGCATCTGTTAAGGATGTGAGGAGGAAGACGCAGTGAACTGAAACATCTAAGTAGCTGCAGGAAGAGAAAGCAAAAGCGATTGCCTTAGTAGCGGCGAGCGAAACGGCAGGAGGGCAAACCGAAGAGTTTACTCTTCGGGGTTGTAGGACTGCAATGTGGACTCAAAGATTATAGAAGAATGATTTGGGAAGATCAGCCAAAGAGAGTAATAGCCTCGTATTTAAAATAGTCTTTGTACCTAGCAGTATCCTGAGTACGGCGGGACACGAGAAATTCCGTCGGAATCTGGGAGGACCATCTCCCAACCCTAAATACTCCCTAGTGACCGATAGTGAACCAGTACCGTGAGGGAAAGGTGAAAAGCACCCCGGGAGGGGAGTGAAATAGAACCTGAAACCGTGTGCCTACAACAAGTTCGAGCCCGTTAATGGGTGAGAGCGTGCCTTTTGTAGAATGAACCGGCGAGTTACGTTATGATGCGAGGTTAAGTTGAAGAGACGGAGCCGTAGGGAAACCGAGTCTGAACAGGGCGAATTAGTATCATGACGTAGACCCGAAACCATGTGACCTACCCATGAGCAGGTTGAAGGTGCGGTAAGACGCACTGGAGGACCGAACCAGGGCACGTTGAAAAGTGCTTGGATGACTTGTGGGTAGCGGAGAAATTCCAAACGAACTTGGAGATAGCTGGTTCTCTCCGAAATAGCTTTAGGGCTAGCGTCGACATTAGAGATTCTTGGAGGTAGAGCACTGTTTGGGTGAGGGGTCCATCCCGGATTACCAATCTCAGATAAACTCCGAATGCCAATGAATTATGGTCGGCAGTCAGACTGCGAGTGCTAAGATCCGTAGTCGAAAGGGAAACAGCCCAGACCACCAGCTAAGGTCCCAAAATAATTGTTAAGTGGAAAAGGATGTGGGGTTGCACAGACAACTAGGATGTTAGCTTAGAAGCAGCTATTCATTCAAAGAGTGCGTAATAGCTCACTAGTCGAGTGACCCTGCGCCGAAAATGTACCGGGGCTAAAACAATTTACCGAAGCTGTGGATACCTTTATAGGTATGGTAGGAGAGCGTTCTATGTGTGATGAAGGTGTACCGTGAGGAGCGCTGGAACGCATAGAAGTGAGAATGCCGGTATGAGTAGCGAAAGACAGGTGAGAATCCTGTCCACCGTAAGACTAAGGTTTCCAGGGGAAGGCTCGTCCGCCCTGGGTTAGTCGGGACCTAAGGAGAGACCGAAAGGTGTATCCGATGGACAACAGGTTGATATTCCTGTACTAGAGTATGTAGTGATGGAGGGACGCAGTAGGCTAACTAAAGCAGACGATTGGAAGAGTCTGTCTAAGCAGTGAGGTGTGAATTGAGTTAAATGCTTAGTTCTATAACATTGAGCTGTGATGGGGAGCGAAGTTTAGTAGCGAAGTTAGTGACGTCACACTGCCAAGAAAAGCTTCTAGCGTTTAAACATACTCTACCCGTACCGCAAACCGACACAGGTAGTCGAGGCGAGTAGCCTCAGGTGAGCGAGAGAACTCTCGTTAAGGAACTCGGCAAAATGACCCCGTAACTTCGGGAGAAGGGGTGCTGACTTTAAGTCAGCCGCAGTGAATAGGCCCAAGCAACTGTTTATCAAAAACACAGCTCTCTGCTAAATCGTAAGATGATGTATAGGGGGTGACGCCTGCCCGGTGCTGGAAGGTTAAGAGGAGTGCTTAGCGTAAGCGAAGGTATGAATTGAAGCCCCAGTAAACGGCGGCCGTAACTATAACGGTCCTAAGGTAGCGAAATTCCTTGTCGGGTAAGTTCCGACCCGCACGAAAGGCGTAATGATTTGGGCACTGTCTCAACGAGAGACTCGGTGAAATTTTAGTACCTGTGAAGATGCAGGTTACCCGCGACAGGACGGAAAGACCCCATGGAGCTTTACTGCAGTTTGATATTGAGTGTCTGTACCACATGTACAGGATAGGTAGGAGTCTAAGAGATCGGGACGCCAGTTTCGAAGGAGACGTTGTTGGGATACTACCCTTGTGTTATGGCCACTCTAACCCAGATAGGTGATCCCTATCGGAGACAGTGTCTGACGGGCAGTTTGACTGGGGCGGTCGCCTCCTAAAAGGTAACGGAGGCGCCCAAAGGTTCCCTCAGAATGGTTGGAAATCATTCGCAGAGTGTAAAGGTATAAGGGAGCTTGACTGCGAGAGCTACAACTCGAGCAGGGACGAAAGTCGGGCTTAGTGATCCGGTGGTTCCGTATGGAAGGGCCATCGCTCAACGGATAAAAGCTACCCTGGGGATAACAGGCTTATCTCCCCCAAGAGTTCACATCGACGGGGAGGTTTGGCACCTCGATGTCGGCTCGTCGCATCCTGGGGCTGTAGTCGGTCCCAAGGGTTGGGCTGTTCGCCCATTAAAGCGGCACGCGAGCTGGGTTCAGAACGTCGTGAGACAGTTCGGTCCCTATCCGTCGCGGGCGTAGGAAATTTGAGAGGATCTGCTCCTAGTACGAGAGGACCAGAGTGGACTTACCGCTGGTGTACCAGTTGTCTTGCCAAAGGCATCGCTGGGTAGCTATGTAGGGAAGGGATAAACGCTGAAAGCATCTAAGTGTGAAACCCACCTCAAGATGAGATTTCCCATGATTTTATATCAGTAAGAGCCCTGAGAGATGATCAGGTAGATAGGTTAGAAGTGGAAGTGTGGCGACACATGTAGCGGACTAATACTAATAGCTCGAGGACTTATCCAAAGTAACTGAGAATATGAAAGCGAACGGTTTTCTTGGTTTGAATAGATATTCAATTTTGAGTAGGTATTACTCAGAGTTAAGTGACGATAGCCTAGGAGATACACCTGTACCCATGCCGAACACAGAAGTTAAGCCCTAGAACGCCGGAAGTAGTTGGGGGTTGCCCCCTGTGAGATATGGAAGTC
>NZ_VMLP01000011.1:0-104118 GCF_013276755.1 Streptococcus sp. 5004
ACTCTTCGAAAATCAAATTCAAAACGTGTCAACGTCGCCTTGCCGTACTCAAGTACAGCCTGCGGCTAGTTTCCTATTTTGCTCTTTGATTTTCATTTAGTATAAAATACTACGCAAAAACTCTCTGTCACGGACAAAGAGTCTTTTTTATTTCTCTAACAATAAATCTTTCAACGAAATCAAAGTGACTGCAATTAAAATCATTGCCATACCAAGAAAATCAATAGGATAAAATTGTTCATTCATAATTAGGAAAGCAAAGAAAACCGCCGAGATTGGTTCAATTGAAGCCAACAAACTTGACTTAACCGGCCCAATCAGACTGGCTCCTTTTAGAAAGGCTGTATAGGCAAAGACAGTCCCGATAAGGATAATACCTGCAAAAGCAAGGAGAAAATCAAGACTTGTTGGGATAGCAGTCTGTAGAACTCCTGTAAAAGGAAGGGCGACCAAACCTGCTATGACCATTCCCACACCAATGACCAAACTGCTCCCCCACTTCTTAATCAAGGCTATGGGCAAAATGATATAAAGTGCGTAAGTCAGAGCAGAAAAGAGACCCCAGAACAGACCTGCAGGTGTCATAGATAACTGGTCCAACTGCCCATGAGTTGCGATCAGGAAGGTTCCTCCGATAGCTAATATGATAGAAACAATCTCTCCTAGTGTCGGCGCCACCTTATCCTTGATACAGCTATAAATCAAAATCCCGACAGGACAAACGTACTGAAGCACCGTCGCAGTTCCTGCATTGGTTTCCTGAATAGCAGTTAGATAGGCGAATTGGTTGAGGAAGAGACCAATCAGAGCAAAAATAAGAAGAGACAGCAAGCTCTTTCTATCCTTTAAAAAGGCCAGCATTTTATCCTTTGCAGTAGCATAAGCCAAGAGCATGAGAATTCCACCAGCGATTAAAAGACGCAAGTTGGTCAAAACCAGAGCCGAAATTCCGTGTGCCATCAGGTATTGGCCACTCGTTCCTGACAAGCCCCAAGCAATCCCAGCCACAACTGTTAATAGAGTCCCTTTTAAACTATTTGACATGTCTCTCCTTACTCTTCTTTGCGAATCAAGTCCATCACTTGATTGCGGTCTACAATCCATTGAGCCCTCTCATCCTTTTCATAGGTACGATTCGATAGGAAAATGACCGCTTCTTGCTTCTGACGATTCCACATGATAAAGGTACCTGTATAGCCCGTATGGTCTAGCCAATCTCCTTCCAAATTCCATGCTAAAGAACGTTCCTTGTCATCCAAAGGAGAAAAATTTTGACTCAAATTTCTTGCAAAATCATCTGCTAAATAGTGTTCTAAAAAGATTTGTAAATCCTTTACTGTCGAAAATAAACCGGCACTACCAGCGTGTCTGCCCAAAAGGCGAGCCTTGGGATCATGTACCAGACCTGCCTCTACACCTCTGACTGTTGGAACAGCAAACTCAACAGGACCAAATTGGGTTTCCGTCATTCCCCAAGGTTTAAAAACTTGCTCCTGTAAAATCACATCCAAATCTTGATTAAAGATTCTTTCCAAAATAAAACCTAAAAGCAAAAAATGAACATCCGAATAAAGAAAGGCAGGCTGACTTCGTCTGTTGAGATGAAACATGGCTTCCTTTAATTCTGAGGCTGTTAAAAGATCACGATTGGGAATAAAAGGATCAAGATCTGTAGCATGAGTCAAGAGCTGGCGAATAGTGATGTCTGGATAATCACTCTCAGCTAAAAAATCTGTTACAGGCCTATCAATATCTAATTGACCTTTTTCCCACAAAAAGGTAAAAACTGTACCAACCCCAACAACCTTGCTGACACTGGCTAGGTCATAAACTAGTCCTGCATCTGTCTGCAAGCCATGCTCTGGGTCACTCTGTCCTAAATAGCACTCCGTCCATTGATTGTCCTTAAAATACGCAAAAGAGGCTCCGGGATAAATCCCTGCCTCGATTTGTTCTTCTATTTTTTTAATAATCTTGGTCCACTTCATACTTCTTCAAACCACAATTCAACATTATTTCGATCTTTTCCAAGGAAGAATTTTTCAGACTTAGGAATAAAATATTCGGTAGACTCAAACTTCTGGCTAAGACTTGCTATATCTAGTTCATTGACCAGAAACTTGAGCATAGACAAGTCCCAAGTAACTGTATTGTCCACAGTCAAATCTTGCCCCTGAGCTGGGATAAAATCAAGGGATGCCCCAATTTCAGATGATTCCAAGAAACTTTCGATATCAGTTGGGAGATGTAATTCCATAGAAATATCAAATTTACTCAAAGAACTTGATTCCAAATCTGTTTGAAATTCAGGCTTTTCTTCTACTTCTACTAGACTAGCTCTATCATCTTCCGCATGAATCAAAATCAAATCATCTTCTGGAGAGAAAATTTCAAAAGCATAGCCATTTTGACCTTTATATAATCGATGAATCGAATCTATTTTAGATAAGAGTCCTTCGATTTCCATGGAATTTTCCACCTTGACAACCAATCTAGCTAGTTTTTTTCTTCCCTCTACCTTACGAGTACGCATACTTGGAGCTTCTTCTAAAACCAGCTTTTCAAGACCCGTTTGATCCCCTAATGACAAAAAGGCTGACTCTTCTAACAAGGCCTTCATGCCGAGGGTTTCGATATAAAATGTTTCATTTAATTTTCTATTATTAACTTTTAAAGTAGGAATAATCCGTACAATCTGATTTACATTCATAAATTCCTCCAACTCTTTTATTTTAAAGGATTTTAGAATTTTTTACAAGATATTATGCTCAAATTTACCGATTTTTCATAAAAATTTCATCTAAAAAACCGAGGCTTTCCTCGGTTTCAATTTCTTATAGGTAAAGGAATTTGAAGATAGCTACTGCCGCAATTGCTGCTGCGATAGGTGCTACTACCGGTACCCAAGAATACCACCATTTTGAATCACCTTTGTGCTCACCAAGAACTGATTTTGGAAGGAAAGCATGAAGGAGACGTGGTCCCAAGTCACGGGCTGGGTTCAAGGCAGGTCCTGTAGGTCCACCAAGTGATGTTACCAAAGCCATAACAAGGAAACCAAGTGCCAAGTGAGCTACTGAAAGTCCTGAAGCAGTGTGTGGAGCAACCTGTGCTTTAATAGCCAAGTCAGAAAAATCAACTGTTTGTCCTGCTTGTGTTGCCATTTGTTTCATGTATTGAAGCACTTCAGCACCAAAGAAGTTTTTAGTCAAACCAAGAGCTGCAAAGAACAAAACAAATGAACCAACAAACTCGTTAATCAAACCATTGACAGTTGCTGCATAGCGACTTTCTTTTGTACCATGGTCAATACTTGAAATAGTTGAGAAAGTTCCCAAGATGTTATTTGGGTTTTCAGTTTTCAAGTAGAATGGACGGTGTGTTGCCACAACTAAGGCTTGACCAAAGATAGCCCCCAATACTTGCGCGATAATGTAAGGTACCACTTGTGCCCAAGGGAAAAGACCGCTAACTGCAAGTCCTAGAGTGAAGGCAGGGTTGATGTGGTTCCCAGATACGTTACCAAACATTAAGGCTGGGATCATAACCCCCATACCATAACCAACAGCGATGACGATCCAGCCACTTTGGTGACCTTTCGTACCTTTAAGTTCAACGTTGGCAACTGCACCATTCCCAAGAATGATCAAAATGGCAGTTCCCAAAAATTCAGTGGCATACTTCAGTGCCCATGTGAAATCCATTTGCTAGATTCTCCTTAAAATTTTTTAGATAATTCTTATTCTATCAATTTTTATATCTTTTAGCAACTACTTTCCCAAAAGATTATATAAAAAAGCGATTTTATTTATTGTAATACTCAATGAAAATCAAAGAGCAAACTAGGAAGTTAGCCGCAGGCTACTCAAAACACCGTTTTGAGGTTGTAGATNNGTCAGTAACCATACCTACGATAAGGCGACGCTGACGTGGTTTGAAGAGATTTTCGAAGAGTATAAAAAAGCAAAAGGATTAAGGGAGTGAATTTCCTTAATCCGAGAGTTCTTATTCTTGACGTTGTCCGAAATCTGCAATCATCTGCTCCATTTCTTGTCGACTCGGAGTTGTCAGCATATACAGGTAATCTCCTTGAAGTTCTGAAAAGGCCGCTGGCATGATTTTCTTAACCTTGAACTGATGGCTGTATTTGGCAAGCAAGTCCTCCTCAGAATAGACATAATGGGCATTTGCACGACGTGATGTAGCCAAACAATACTGAGATGCAAATTCTGACGCTGGGAACTCCTCTCCTGCAACAATATCTGCATAGCCACGATAGAGGTCTAAAGAATGCGCAAAGTTATAAACATCGATAGTGAAACCACCTGCAGGGCGGTTATTGTACTCAATAGCGATAAAATCGTCTCCCTCACGGAAGAACTCAATATGGAAGAAACGTTCTTTCATCCCAAATTCCTTAACAATAGCCTCACCATACTTGCGCAGTTTGAGGTCCATATCCTTGAGCACATAGTAAGAATTGTCCATCTTGTACATCATGAGATCAAGCGGTGTATAGGCGTAGTCAAAGGTCGTTGAAAAGACAATCTTTCCATCCTTGTCCACAAGACCATCAAAGGTACAAATTTCACTGGAAGTGACAAATTTCTCAAAGAAATAAACGGTCGAATGGTCCCATTCTCGCTTGAAGTGATTGATATCGTTTTCTGTCTCAAGCTTAAAGGTTGCGGCTGCTCCCACTCCATTATTAGGTTTGGCAATCATTGGAAGACCGATTTCTTTCACTGCTTGATCAACATCTGCTTCCGTCTTGATAACAGCTCCAGGTACCACAGGAACACCTGCTTTTTTGAAAAGTTTCTTCATTTCAGACTTAAATTTAGTCTTTTTGAGATCCTCTGGTTTGGCACCAAAAATATTAAATTGTTCTCTGAGTGCTGCGTCCAACTCAAGCCAATATTCATTGTGGGACTCGATGCGGTCAATTGGGCCATGTTTATAAAAGAGAAAAGCAACTGCTCGTTTGACTTCGTCTATGTTCTCAAGATTGTCTACACGGAAATACTCGGTCAAGCTATTGCGCAAGGGCTCATCCAATTGCTCGTAAGGTTCTTGACCAATTCCCAAGACTGTGATGCCTTTATTGGCTAGTTCGATAGTAAACTGTTGAAAATTTTGCGGATAATAGGGAGAAATAACAAGGTAATTCATAGGTAGCTCCTTTTATAAATAGAGATTGCCGAGGAAATAAGGTATTTGTTTGCGCCACCATTCCCAGTCGTGAGCGACATCGTGTCCCCATTCAGCAAACCAAGCTGGAATTTGTTTCTGATCAAAAGCTTCTTTGAGCTTGTAGAAAGATGGTAGACCGTCTTGTTCCCAGGCACCAAGTCCCGTACAAAGCACAATCTCTGCCTGACGGTAACGGTCGATAAACCAGCCATCGTTCTGATTCCAGATATAATCTACTGGCGAGTTTTGGTAAATGGCATCATCATTGTAATAATCGCCGACAAAGAAACGTGCATCGTAAACACCACTAAGAGCGATCACCTTGGTAAAGACATCTGGATGCTGGAGGAAAAAGTTGACTGCATGGTAGGCGCCCATGGAGCAACCTGTCGTCATCATGCCATCAAACCAACCTGTTTTATGCTTGATAAAAGGAATAGCCTCCTCAATCACATAGCGTTCGTAGGCACGGTGCATCTCTGCTTGGTCGTGACCATTTTTCCAAGTGGCCAACCAGCTCTCACTATCTACACTGGATAGGGTAAAGAACTGGACACGACCTTCTTCGATCAAGGAAGCACAGGCATCAATCATGCCAAAATCATAGTATTCGTTGTGACTACCACCTGATGAAGCAAAGACCACAACTGGAATCCCAGCATGTCCATAACGGTTGAGGTACATTTCACGGTTAAGATTGCCACTCCAGTGGCTAAGATGTTCAATATTCATTTCGTTTTTTCCTTTCTTACTTTACCATTTTTCTGCAAAAAATCTCAAACAATCTGGTAAATTTTCCGACCAAGGAATTTCACTATGGATGGCACCAGACTGAACTTTCAGTACAAGATTATCCAGATGAACTCCCCCTGCTATCAAATCATGGTAATAGCGTAGCGACGAGTCGATATAGGCTTGTTTGATATTACCAGCCATCAAGGTCTTGTCTGTATCATCTGCTTCTTCTGTTCCTACATAGATGAAGATGCGCTGGTCAGGCGATAGTTTCTGTCGCTCGATATAACGGTTAAATGCTTCTTGGTGGAGCCAGTTAGCAGATGAAAAGACCCCTAGACAACCAATTTGGTCTTGGTATTCCAAACCGATAAACTGGGTGATATTTCCTCCTAGTGAGGAACCAATCATAGCCGTATGCTGGCGATCAGCTTTGGTACGGTAGGTCTCATCAATAAAAGGCTTGACCACCTCCATCACAAACTCAGCATACTCCACCCCTTTACCACCAAACTGCTGCCCCGGAATAGGAGATTCTTGGAACTTCCAAGCCGCATACTCATTCATCCGCCCCATGCCATCATTGTCAATGGCAACGACAATCATGCGACTGATATCCGGATTTCGTTTAATAGCTGGGATAATCTTCCACGAGTGACCAATAAAAGATTCCTTACTATAAAAGACATTTTGCCCATCATGAAAGTAAACAACAGGATAAGAACGATCCGTATCTTTCTCATAATCTTTAGGAAGAAGAACACGTACACGGCGTTCCTTACCTGTATAAGGAACCTTGAGTTTGTGTTCTTTCATTTTTAAATAAAAGTAGGATTGATTCATTGTCAGAAAACTCTCTATATTCAAAATTTTATCTCATTATATCATAAAAATAGAAAAAAAGTCAGTTTTTCACCTATTTTTAGAGAAAAAACTAACTTTTTTTACTGATTTTCGCTATTCTTTTGGATTTTCTGATTAGAGCAGATTGTCAATCAAGTCATCGACTTCATCTTTTTCGGCTTGAGGTGTAATCTCAGTGATCATAATCCCAGCCACTGCTCGCTCAACCAAGCCTTCAACATCCATACGCGCTTCGTACTGCTCTGCATTCTTAATCTTAGGATTTGTTTTCGGACGGTCAGGTGCAAAAATAGTACAACAGTCTTCAAAAGGCTGGATTGAAATGTCAAAGGTATCAATTTCCTGGGCGATGTCAATGATTTCCAACTTATCCATTGTCACAACTGGACGGATGATGGGAGTGTTGGTCACAGCGTTAATAGCCTGCATACTTTCAAGAGTTTGACTGGCTACTTGACCAAGACTTTCCCCATTGATGATAACTAAACCATTTCGTACCTCACGAATACGGTCAGTAATCCGCATCATAAAACGACGCGTCAAGGTCATGAGGTAGGCTTCTGGCGCCTTGGCCTTAATTTCCTCTTGAATCTCAGTGAAAGGCACCTCGATAAACTGGATATTGCCGCCAAACTTGGTCAATTTACGGGTCAAATCCTGCGCTTTCTTGAGGGCACCGGGACTAGTATATGGTGGACTAGCAAAGTGAACAGCCTCAATATCCACCCCACGCTTAAGAGCAAGATAACCTGCTACAGGTGAATCAATCCCTCCTGACAACATAAGCATCCCTTTACCTGAAGTTCCAACTGGCAAACCACCAGCCCCACGAATAGTTTCATAAGAAAGGTAGGCTGCCTCTTCTCGAATCTCTACTTGGAGATTGATATCAGGACTCTTCATTTGAGCCTGCACATTTGGAATAGCTTCGAATACAGCCCCTCCAAGTGTTTGATTGAGTTCACGACTGTCGAGTTCAAAGTTGTGGTCGCTACGCTTGCTAGAAATCTTAAAGGTCATGCCATCCTTGTAGATATCTTTCATAATCTCTTGGACAGCAGACTTCAGAACTTCTACAGATTTTTCTACCTTATATACTGGAGAAAAATTTTGAATTCCAAAAACTTGTTTGAGCGATTCTGCTACTGCTGTGTAATCAGCTCCATTGAGATAAGCATGGGCACGGTCGCGATCTGCTGTTACCTTAACTTGGGGATAGATAGACAAAACGTCTGAAATATTATTGCGAAGTTTATTGATGAAACGCATACGGTTTTTGCCCTTGGTTGACAACTCACCGTAGCGAATCATTATTTCTGAATACTGCATGAATGCTCCTATCTTACTTTTCTAGTTTGATTGTAAATCAATTTTAACTTGGTCAAAAACTGCTCGACCTGACTCATATCATTTTCAAGGTCTAGACTAAGGCGCACAGCTGACTGGGCCTTATCCTTATCCACTCCCATGGCAATCAGGGTTCCGGCTGGTTTTCCTGCCTTGGACGAACAAGCCGAGGTCGTTGAGATGAAAATATCATAGTCTTCAAAGGCGTGAACAATGACCTCACCACGAACACCCTTGATTCCAAAAGTCAGGATATGAGGGGCAAAGTCTTCCTCATCTGAAAAGACAAATATATCTGGATAATCTAAAAGAGCTTGGCGAATCACTGCCTTCATCTGTCCTGTCTTACTAGTAAAGAAATCTAGCTTTTCCATAGACAAACGGAGAGCCTTGGCTGTCGCTGCAATCCCTGCCACATTTTCAGTTGTCGAGCGATAATCACGCTCCTGACCACCACCTGTTAAAAGAGGGGTAATCTTCTTGCCAGACTTGATATAGACAAATCCAACACCTCGAACTCCGTGAAACTTGTGACTAGAGAAGGTCGCGAAATCCACTCGTTCTGTCAGATACTTTTCAGTCGGAATTTTAGCAAGTGCCTGAACAGCATCAACGTGGAAGGAAATAGTCGGCTGATCTGCCAAGAGTTCTGAAATAGCCTCAATGGGCTGAACAGAGCCGATTTCATTGTTTACAGCCATGATGGAAACGAGGGTCGTATCAGGTCTTATCAAATCTGCTAGAGCTTCAACATCCACAAATCCTTTGTTATCAACTGGAGCAAAATCCACTTCAAATCCTTGACTTTTCAACCAGAGGGCTGACTCTTTGACTGCCGGATGTTCAATGGCTGATACAATGATGTGCTTACCAAACTGAGCCTTTTCAAAGGCCACACCCTTGATGACCCAGTTATCTCCTTCTGTCCCACCAGAAGTAAAGAAGATTTCATCGCTTTTCTTACCGATTAAATCTGCAATCTGTTGACGGGAAGCATCTAAAATTCGTGTTGCCTGGTCTCCCAAACGATGGAGACTAGATGGATTTCCTAAAATTTTTGAAGCCACCTGCATATAGGTTTCAAGGGCTTCAGGATAAGGCTTGGTCGTCGCCGAATTATCAAAGTAAATCATGTTTTCTCACGCTTTCTAAAATCACTCCTTCTATTGTATCATGAAACGGAGCTTGCGACAAGAAAGGGCAATTCCTCTTTTTTTAAGATTTTTTTAAAGAAATGAGGTATAATAAATTTTAATTAAAGGAGAGAATATATGTCTAATTATCGTAGAACTTCAAAACCAAAAACAGAACACATCAAAAAAGGCTTCACGGTCTTTCAAAAAACTGTTGCCACTATCGGTAGTATCCTCGGCTTAATTACCGCAAGTATCACTATCATGAATGCCTTGGATAATAATAAAAATACTAAAAAAGAACCTACGACAAGCCAGACGACAACCATTGTCAAAGAAATTCAAAAGGAATCCCCTCAGGAAAACACTAGTCCTAATAAGGAAAATAACACTTCTCAAGAAAAAACACAACAAGAAGAAACACCAAAATCTAGTGTCAAGGAAGAGAAAAAAGAAGATCAGAAAACATCAACTCAGGATTCTTCCACTCCTACTCCAAGTAAACCTGCCGCTGAAAATGAAAAACAGTCCAATACCCCAACTTCAGAAAGTAAAACTACTCAATAGCCAGTAAAATGAGGCTGGGCAAAAACTAGCTTCCAAATAAAATCACTAAAAAAACGAGCATATCCAACTGATACAATGCTCGTTTTTTTACTATTTTAGAGGTTTTTTTTGGCTCAACCTCTTTTTGATTACTAAAAATTAAAAAATTCCATGGCCTGTTTGAAAAGCAATTCAGTATACTCTGGGTCTTCTTGAGCAATGGTAACTTGATCTTGAATCATTTCCAAGTCATCTGTTATCATGCCATCTGCTCCCAATTGAACTGATTTATCAAAGGACTCTGAACTATTAATGGTCCAAACGTACAATTTCTGATCGGTATTCCAAAGCTTGTTGACAAAATTTTCATCTAAAGTTGAATACTCCATAGTGTAACCTGTAGCCTTGGTTCTTGGAAAAATACTATTGTAAGGTAGGATGAAATAGACTGGAATTTGTGAATCGTAGGCTAACACTTGGTCAATCACATGGTAGTCTAAGGACTGCATTTGGTGACCATTCTGCTTAAGAACAGTTCCATATTTTCCCATAAAGCGTTTCATCATATCTGGGCTATCTTTTCGACTGGTCTTAATCTCAATAAGGAGTTTTTGATGCAATTCATTGGCTTTATTGAGATAGTCATCAAAACTGGACACCTTGCTATGATAACCATTTTCTGAAATATCAAGTTTGGTTAATTCTTTCAAAGTTAGATCCTGTGGATTGGCATTAACTCCTGTCAGGTTCTTGATATTGGCATCATGCATCATGACAAACTGGCCATCTTTTGTTTCCTGAACATCTGTCTCAACGAAATCTGGAGATAACTGAGCGGTTTTTTCTAGTGATTGGACGGTATTTTGCACACCATTCTTATTGGATACTCCCCTATGAGAAATGATTAAAGGTTTATTGGCGACTGGAGCTTCTAAATAAACATAACCCTCAAGAGTGAAAAAGATACAAGCACAGCCCATCACTCCCCATCTCATCCAGTGGTCTTTCTTTCTCCTTGGTGTAATTTCTAGTTCTTCTCCTGTTAAGAAGGAAACAAATTTAATGAGAAAGTAAGTCAAGGCCATATAGTGGAAATTCTTAATCAAGACAAAGTTAAGAATTCCCAGTACAAGAGATTCCTTATGAGTCAGACCATCCATCAGTGCCTGACTTGCTAATATTGGAATCAATAAAAGAATGAAAAATAGGTAGGTTTTGACGATAATCCAGAGTAAGTTCCAAATATAAAACCAGGAGTGCTTTCTTGTCTTTTCTAGACTGTATTTGACTGCTTCTTTGACTGTTTTTTTCTCAAATAAAAGCTGGGGTAGGGCAAACATCAAACGTATTGAAATGTAAAACAGCAACAAGGCTAGAACAGTGATTACCAAACCGACCAACCAGTACTTATCTTCTACATAGGCTACTATGAATTCCGGAATGACAATTTTATTGAGGTAATAAATCTTTAAAATCTTTCGAATCAATGGAAAGAGCATCATGACATAAAAGAAAATAAAGGCCATTTTTGAAATCGTCACTTGCTTCATAAACAAGAAACTTTGACGAAAGACCTTGCGACTGTACTCCAGCAAGGTCCTCCTTTCATGATAGAGGAGATGGCGAGCTCCGATAAAGAGAAGTCCTATCTGGTAATAGGCAATCAGTAAATTAGCAATTACCAAAACAAATAAAGCAAGACTAACAAATGGCGACCCTTTTATAATGGCAAAAATATTGTTGTAGGAAAGAAAGAGATAGCCTGTCTGACGGAGTAACAGTCCAGCAATCCAAGAATTAAGTGGTAACCAGACAAACTCAATCATCATGAATATCAAGAAAAAGAGAAAGAGAATTTTATCTAGATTAAAGTAGATTTTCCTAAAACCTAGATTTTTAGGTTTTTCAGGTTTCATAGGCACTCCTAGTCAAATAATTGAGACAAGTCCAAGCTGCCAAAAGGATTGTTTGATAAGCTACTTTCTGCCTCTAACAATTCTCTAGCTTGATCTGACTCTAGGAAGGACTCGTAAACACGCGCCGTCATCCGAGCATCCTCCAAGCTATTATGGGACTGACCTTGAAATCCAAGAAACGAGGCAACAGCTTGCAATTTGAGATTGGCAATACCATGTAAATCCGAACTGCGACGTTCAAAAGCTTCATCATACAAATCCACCTTATACTGCTGGCTATAATCTAAACCATGATCCGCTAAAATAGGTAGATCACTTTTAGCAGCATTGTAGCCTACCATGGGTAAAGAACCCACAAACTCTTGGAATTCTTTTATGACTTCCTCCACTGGAGGAGCATCTTTTAAGGTCTCGGCTGTAATCCCAGTCAAACCATTGATAAAACTTTTTAGAGGCACACTAGTATGGACATAGGAATCATAGGCGTCGATTTCCCGACCATCTCTAAAACGCACTGCCGATACTTGAATCAAGTGTGTTTGTCCTTCATGCTGATTAAATTCTAAGTCAAAAGCAATGTAATCTTCTAATCGTTCCATTTTCTACCTCTCCTATACTGTTATTTTATACTCTTCGAAAATCAAATTCAAACTGCGTCAGCTTCGCCTTGCCGTAGATATATGTAACTGACTTCGTCAGTCTTATCTACAACCTCAAAGCAGTGCTTTGAGCAGCCTGCGGCTAGCTTCCTAGTTTGCTCTTTGATTTTCATTGAGTATTAATTGAGCAACTATACTATTTAGATTAGAAATAAAAGAAGCCATTAGGTTAGCATTTAACCTAAACAGCTCCTTGATTATCCTCCAAATAAACGAGCAAAAAAGCCTTTCTTAGTGGATTGGACTTCTTCTTTTGCTTGGTCCAGCTCTAGCTTAAGATTTTCTTGATCCTTCATGGCTTGAAGGGTCAATTGTTGCTGCTGATCGAGTTGTTTGTCTTTCTCAGCAATCTGACGGTCTTTGATACGCATCTGCTCGTCTTTTTCTGATAACTGACGATCCTTGGCTTTTAATTGTTCATAAAGGCGGAGAATTTCTGCATTCTTCTCATCAACCAGAATCTCCATCAGTTCACGTTGCTTGACATCCTCACTGACAGGCTCATCTTCAAAAATCGTTTTTTTATAGATTTCTTCTAGCTTAATCAAGCCACTTCTGGTAACTACTGTTACCCCTTTGTCATTTTTATCTGTGTCTTCTTCTGGTAATTCTTTGACACGGTTATTGATTGCTTGGCGAGATAATCCTAAGACCTCTGCAATCTCACTGACGGTCATTTCAATACTCATAATATCCTCTGAAACGTTTTCTAGCTTTTCTTTACTTAAATCTTATCATAAGCTAGAAAAACTGTCAAATTTCCGCTTAATCTAAGGCCTTCAAAAAGGCTAATAAGACTTGGGCAGAGCGACGTCCAGCTTCGATAATAAACTCATCAAAAGAGATGTTTGCTTCATGGTTGGCATTGTCACTCATAGCTCGGATGACTAAAACTGGAAGATTAAGGGCATGCGCTGCTTGAGCAATAGCTGCTCCCTCCATCTCAACAGCCAAAACATCTGGGAAATGAGATTTAATCGCTTCGATCTTGTCATTTCCTGCAACAAAACTATCTCCTGTAGCAATCAAACCAAGATGCCAGTTTTGATCCAATTGAGATAAACTCTCTTGGATTTTGGCAACAAAGGTTTTGTTTGATTCAAAATAAAGAGGTTGTTGCGCCATTTGTCCATAGGCATAGCCAAAAGCTGTGACATCCACGTCATGAAAGGCTAATTTGTCAGCAATCACAACATCCCCAACAGCAATACCCTCTGCCACTGCTCCAGCTGATCCCGTGTTAATCAAAGCATCCACTTGGAAATGATCAGCCAAAATTGCCACACTCATAGCAGACATGACCTTACCAATTCCACTTTCTACAAGAACGACTTCATGCGAGGCAATGGTGCCTGTATGATAGGTATTGCCTAAAACAACTTGCTCTTGGGCATTTTCTAAATGCTGGACCAAATAAGCCAGTTCTTCTGGCATAGCCGCAATAATTCCTATTTTCATTTCATTTCCTTTTCGATTACAACAGTTTCATTGCTAAGACAAGCAAAATCAAGAGAAAGATGACTGCGAATAAGATTTTATTCAGTTTAGAATTGAAGACATTTCTCTTGGTATTTTCAATGCGACGGCTTTTATGAATAGACGGTTCGACCTGAATCTTCAAGGTTTCCTGGCTAAAGCCATGCCCCTTAGGATTGGCATAACCAAAACGGGAAGAAGAGGTTGGTAAAATCTTAGTCTCCTCATTATCATCTAGCAAAGGAGGACCTGAAATTTTTTCGCCTCTATTAGCTCTTTCAATCATTTCATCCGTTAATAAAGGTTTACCCATACTGACCTCCTCTATTTTTTCTGCAATTCCCAGTATTGAACAGCCATAATGGTCTTGGCATCACAGATATGACCTGATTGGATCAATTCCTTGGCTTCCTCTAAGCTAACTTCAAGGACTTCCAAGGTCTCATCTTCATCCTGCGGACGCGGATTTTCCACTTTCGTCAAATCGCTTGCTCGGTATAGTTTTAATTTTTCATTACAAAAGCCAATGGCTGAGTAAAAATCATACAAGAGTTCTAATTTCCCTGTATAGGCTGTTTCTTCCTCTAATTCTCGAAGAGCTGCTGCTATAGGGTCTGTATTTTCTCCTACTTCCAATTTTCCTGCTGGAATTTCGTAAGAGACAGCCTCAATGGCTTTGCGGTACTGCTTGACCAAGATAAGTTTTTGCTCATCCGTTACTGCTAAAACACAGACAGCTCCATTGTGGAAAATCAAATCCCGTTGGGCAACTCCTTTGCCTTCTGGTAATTCAACCTGATCTTGGACCAGTTTGAATATTGGTCCTTGATAGATTTCTTTTCGACTAAGCGTTTTTTCTTCAAATTCCATGACAGACTCCTACTGATTCTTAGGATGATGAGGAAGGCGAGTTGCATATTCGTCTTTGTTGACCTGACGACCGCGACCAATAGCAATAGCATCCGCCGGCACGTCTTTAGTAATAGTTGAACCAGCACCAACAAGAGAATTGTCACCTAACTCAACTGGCGCAATAATGGTTGAATTCGAACCAACAAAGACATTGTTGCCAATGATTGTCTTGTATTTGTTTTTGCCATCATAGTTGACTGTAATGGTTCCTGCACCGAAATTAACCTTGCTACCCACTTCACAGTTTCCGATATAAGTCAAATGACCAGCCTTGGTATTCTCACCGATAGAAGAACCTTTCACCTCAACAAAGTTTCCAATATGTGCTTGGTTAGCGATACTTGAACCTGGACGAATGTGGGCATACGGACCGACTGTCACGTCGTCTGCAACACTACTTTCCTCAATCATAGAATTGGTAATGATCGCTCCTGCTCCGATAGTGCTATCCACTACATACGTTCCATTTGTCAAAACAGTCTCAGCACCAATCTTCGTTTGCCCCTTCAAGGTAACATTGGCTTCGATTTGAACTTCAGGCGCAATCTCAACATCAATATCGATATAAGTTGCTTCTGGATTGACAAAACTGACCCCATTGACCATGTGCTGATGATTGATTCGACGACGCATAACTGAATCAGCTGTCGCAAGAGCCACACGGTCATTTACCCCAAGACTCTCATCAAAATCTTTCAAAGTATAAGCACCAACTTTTTCACCAGCTTCACGGAAAATGCCAATGACATCTGTAATATAGTATTCACCTTGAGCATTGTTGGTATTGATATTTTTCAAAGCCTCAAACAAACGTTCGTTGTCAAAAACGTAAGTTCCAGTGTTAATTTCCTTGATTTGCTTTTCAAAATCTGTAGCATCCTTCTGCTCAACGATGCAAAGAACCTCAGCATTGTCATTACGAACAATTCGCCCATAACCAAAAGGATTATCTGTTTCAGCAGTCAAGATAGTGGCCACATTTTTATGATTGATGTGGAAATCAATCAAGTTTTTCAAGCTTTCACCTGTGATTAAAGGAGTATCTCCTGCAATGACCAAGGTGTGACCTGACAAACCTTCTAAGATAGGCTCTGTCATCATAACCGCATGACCAGTCCCCAACTGTTCAGATTGAGTCACAAATTCTGTCTGTCCAGCCAAGACCTCCTCAACCAATTCTGCCTTGTGTCCTACAACTGTTACTGTCTTTTCAGGTTGGATAGCTCCCACACTACGGAAAACATGTTCCAGCATAGAAATACCCGCAACCTTGTGCAACACTTTTGGCAAATCAGATTTCATGCGAGTCCCTTTACCCGCTGCTAAAATAATGGCATAATTTGGCATAATCTTCTCTTTTCTGTAGAAATTCCCTTTTATTATACCATATTTCAAATCATTCCGCGCCCTTGAATGAAAAAATGCTCCAAAGTCCTTTCCTTAACCCATTTTTTGAGTATTTTTTTGATTTTTTCCCATTTTTAAGGTAAAATTATGAGATATGAGAAAGAAAATTAATCCGCTTATTTTGTTTGGTTTTTTTGGGATTATGATGTTCATTTTAATCCTGAATCGCCCACTTAATGACAACCAATCGTTTAAAACAAAATCCAATATAGCACAGATTGAAGCACAGGCTTTGAAACACATAGACAAACCGATTATTGACCTCTCTGGCTGGCAGCGTCCTGAGGAAATTAATTACGATACTCTCGCACAAAATATTTCAGGCGCTATTGTTCGTGTTCACAGTGGTGCTCAAACAACAAAAGAAAATGATGCTTCCTTTATCAATGGAATAGACAAGGCCTATAAGAGTCATATCACTGAACTTCAAAAGCGGAATGTCCCAGTTGGGGTCTATGCCTTTGTAGCTGGAAAAAGTGTCCAAGAAATGGAAAAAGCCGCTGAAGTTTTCTACAATGCTGCCTCTCCTTACAGCCCTAGTTACTATTGGCTAGACGTAGAAGACAAAACCATGTCCAATATGAACGAGGGTGTTGAAGCCTTTCGAGCAAAACTAGCATCACTAGGTGCTAAAAACATCGGAATCTACGTTGGGGTCTACTTCATGGAAGAACACAGTATTGATACAGGCAAGTTTACCTCTGTTTGGATTCCGTCCTACGGCTCAGACTCAGGATTTTTGGAAAGCAGTCCTAAAACTGATTTAGATTATGATATTCACCAATACACATCTAAAGGGAAAATTGCCGGCTTTGACCACGATTTGGATATCAACGTCATCTCTCCCTTAAAAAATAAAGAAGAAACCTTTAGAAAAATCTTTTTAAAACCTTAAAAGCATTTGTTTAGCATTTGCTTTTTCTTTTTGTGTTTGATTGTGATACAATATAGTAAGGATTTTTTGAAATAGAAATAGTTGGAGGAACTATATGCTCTCATGGTTAGCGCGCCTTATTAAAGGGATTGTGATTGCTCTTGGATTTATTCTACCGGGAATTTCCGGAGGGGTTCTAGCAGCAATCTTAGGCATTTACGAACGAATGATTGGCTTTCTGGCCCATCCTTTTAAAGACTTTAAAGAAAATGTTTTGTACTTTATTCCAGTTGCCATCGGTATGCTTCTGGGAATCGGCTTATTTTCCTACCCAATTGAATACCTGCTTGAAAATTATCAGGTCTTTGTCTTATGGAGCTTTGCGGGTGCCATCATTGGTACAGTTCCTAGCCTCCTCAAGGAATCAACTCGAGAATCTGACCGAGACAAGATTGATTTAGCTTGGTTCTGGATAACCTTTATCATTTCTGGATTAGGACTCTATGCCTTAAATTTTGTCGTTGGAACCTTAAGTGCTAGCTTTCTTAATTTGGTCCTAGCAGGTGCACTGCTGGCTCTTGGCGTCTTGGTTCCTGGCCTCAGTCCATCAAATCTACTTTTGATTTTGGGTCTCTATGCTCCGATGTTGACTGGTTTTAAAACCTTTGACCTCTTGGGAACCTTCTTCCCGATTGGAATCGGAGCAGGTGCCACTCTCATCGTTTTTTCAAAATTGATGGATTATGCCTTAAACAACTACCACTCACGTGTCTATCATTTCATCATCGGTATCGTCCTATCAAGCACCCTTTTGATCTTGATTCCAAATGTAGGAAACGCTGAGAGTATCCAATACACAGGCCTTTCTCTTGTCGGTTATGTCATCATCGCCTTCTTCTTTGCACTAGGAATCTGGCTTGGTATTTGGATGAGCCAATTGGAGGATAAGTATAAATAATGGCAAAAAAAGTTAAAATCAAAAAAACATTGGTGGAACAAATCCTGTCTAAAGCAGGTATCCCACATCAGGGGATTCAAATCAATGCCCTGGAAGGAGAACTTCCGCAAGGTTATGAACGAGATCAGATTTTCAAAACCTTGGCTCTTTTGGGAGACAAGACAGGACCGATTATTGGAATTGTGCCTATCACTCAACACCTGTCAGAAAAGAAATTAGCTAAAATTTCTGGCAATAAAAAAGTGAGCATGATTCCACAAAAGGACTTGGAAAAAACAACAGGTTATATTCATGGAGCCAATAATCCCGTCGGAATTCGTCAGAAACACAATTATCCCATTTTTATCGATAAGATTGCTCTAGACTTGGATCAAATGATTGTCTCTGCAGGCGAAGTTGGTCACAGCATTATCGTAGCACCACAAGACTTGGCTAGCTTTGTAAAAGCTAACTTTGCAGATATTTTGGAGGACAGTAAGTAATGAAACTCTACTTTGTCCGCCACGGCCGTACCGTCTGGAACCAAGAAGGTCGTTTTCAAGGTGCTAGTGGAGATTCTCCCCTTCTTCCTGAATCCATTGAAACCCTAAAACAACTCGGCCAGTATCTCAAGGAGATTCCTTTTGATCAGATTTATGCAAGTGATTTACCTCGAGCGGTCAAATCTGCTGAGATTATCCAAAATCAACTCCAAATTCCTTGTCCTTTAAAATGCGTTCCTAATCTCCGTGAATGGCAGCTGGGGAAGTTGGAAGGTTTGAAAATCGCAACCTTGGAAGCAATTTACCCGCAACAAATCAAAGCTTTCCGATCTAATCTTGCCAAGTTTGACACTCAAATGTTCGGAGCCGAATCCCTCTATAGCACCACACAACGGACCATCCAATTTATCAAATCCTTAAAAGATAGTCCGGCTGAGCGTTTTCTAATTGTCGGTCACGGTGCTAATCTTACTGCCAGTCTTCGTACTCTTCTAGGTTATCAAGAACCACTTCTTCGTAAAGATGGCGGTCTAGCAAATGCCAGCCTAACCATTCTAGAAACCCATGACTTTGAAACATTTACCCTTGATACTTGGAATGATACTTCCTATCAATAACAGAACTTGATTTTAGCGTCAAGTTCTTTTTAGTTTTGAAAGATTATCCGTGAATTTCTTGCTTATTTATGATAAAATGGGAGTATCGCAAAAAAGACTCATCGTATTCAATTTTGAGTAAAACTAGGAGGATCCCATGTCAACAGAACATATGGAAGAACTAAATGACCAGCAGATCGTTCGCCGTGAAAAAATGGCTGCGCTCCGTGAACAAGGAATTGATCCTTTCGGAAAACGCTTTGAACGCACTGCAAATTCACAAGAATTAAAAGATAAATTTGCTGACCTCGATAAAGAACAATTACATGATAAAAATGAAACAGCTACTATCGCAGGACGCTTGGTAACCAAACGTGGTAAAGGTAAAGTAGGTTTTGCCCACCTTCAAGACCGCGAAGGTCAAATCCAGATCTACGTTCGTAAAGATGCTGTCGGTGAAGAAAACTACGAAATCTTCAAAAAAGCAGACCTTGGTGACTTCCTTGGTGTCGAAGGCGAAGTGATGCGTACAGATATGGGAGAACTCTCTATCAAAGCTACTCATATCACACACTTGTCTAAGGCTCTTCGTCCTCTACCAGAGAAATTCCATGGTTTGACAGACGTTGAAACAATTTACCGTAAACGTTACCTTGACTTGATTTCGAACCGTGAAAGCTTTGAACGCTTTGTCACTCGTTCAAAAATCATCTCTGAAATCCGTCGTTACCTTGACCAAAAAGGTTTCCTTGAAGTGGAAACACCTGTTCTTCACAACGAAGCTGGTGGTGCTTCTGCCCGTCCATTTATCACTCATCACAATGCCCAAAACATTGACATGGTGCTTCGTATCGCGACTGAGCTTCACTTGAAACGCCTTATCGTGGGTGGTATGGAACGTGTCTATGAAATTGGCCGTATCTTCCGTAATGAAGGAATGGACGCTACTCATAACCCTGAATTTACTTCTATCGAAGTCTACCAAGCTTATGCTGACTTCCAAGACATCATGGACTTGACTGAAGGTATTATCCAACATGCTGCTAAATCAGTCAAAGGTGATGGCCCAGTCAACTACCAAGGAACTGAAATCAAAATCAACGAACCATTTAAACGTGTTCATATGGTGGATGCTATCAAAGAAATTACTGGTGTCGATTTCTGGCAAGACATGACTTTGGAAGAAGCTAAAGCTATCGCTGCTGAGAAGAAAGTTCCAGTTGAGAAACACTACACTGAGGTTGGTCACATCATCAATGCCTTCTTTGAAGAGTTTGTTGAAGAAACTTTAATCCAACCAACCTTTGTCTATGGACATCCAGTAGCTGTATCTCCACTCGCTAAGAAAAACCCTGAAGACCAACGCTTTACTGACCGTTTCGAGCTCTTCATCATGACTAAGGAATACGGTAATGCCTTTACTGAGCTCAACGACCCAATCGACCAACTTAGCCGTTTTGAAGCCCAAGCTAAAGCTAAAGAACTTGGTGACGATGAAGCAACAGGTATCGACTATGACTACATTGAAGCTCTTGAATACGGTATGCCACCAACAGGTGGTTTGGGAATCGGTATCGACCGTCTCTGCATGCTTCTCACTGATACAACCACTATCCGTGATGTATTGCTCTTCCCAACAATGAAATAAGCTCTTATCCTCTGGCTCTTGTCAGGGGATTTTTTTATAATCAAAAGAAATAGACTGAAGTTTTCACCTCAGTCTATTTTTTATCAAACTTTAGAAAGGAAGTTTCTTTCTTAGTCTTCTTTTTTCTTACGAGCTACGAGCCCAAATGCACTCAACATTCCAAGAAGTCCAAGACTAGCTAAACCACCCTTATCCTCTGTACCAGTATTTGGCAATTCCTTCTTGTCATTGGCTACGGTTGTTTCAACGGATACTGGTTTAGAATCTGTAGAACTTGTCTGAACTGGAGTAGCTACTGGTTTTTCAGGACTTATAGGAGTCTCTGGAGAGCTTGGTTGCTCAGAACGAGTTGGGGTAGTTACTTTCTTATAGGTATGAATCACATTGCCATTTTCATCTGTTTTAGTACCAATATATTCATAACCTTCTAAAGTCTTAGGTCCATGACTACCATTTTCTTCTGGAGAAATTTCTTTACCATCACCATCTTGATAACGTGTTACGATATGAATAGTTGAACTACCATTGTTACCTTGACTATTACCATGATTAGATTTAGGTGTTACTTTCACAGGAACTTCTACTGTCACTTTACGTCCATCCGGTAATTCAATCTCAACCGTTACAGATGGCTTATCACCAGGTGTACTTGTTTTTGGAATTTCGCCCACTTTAGTAATCTTCCATCCTTCAGGAAGATCTACATGTTTCTTCACATCATTTTCAGTAATAGGTGTTCCAACTTCAACAACAATCGGAGTTGTTTTCGGAGTAACAACGACAGGAACTTTGATAGTTACACGTTTACCACCTGGTAGTTCAATTACCACTGGTACACTTGGTCTTTCTCCTGGAATATCTGTAGATGGTTTATCTCCAATACTGATAATCTTGCCACCTTCTGGAATCTGAATATGTTTTTCAACATCTTCATTTGTAATTGGATCCCCCAATTTCTTCACAATATCTTTAATTGGAGTTACTTTGACAGGGACTTCAACTTCAATTTGTTTACCATTAGGAAGTTCAATTTTAACTTTGACAGTACCTTTATCTCCTGGAGTATTTACTTTTGGAATTTCACCTACTCCAACAATTTTTCCACCTTCTGGTACTTTAACGTACTTGGCAATATCCTCTTTTGTTAAAGGTGTATTTGTTACTGGGGTTTCAATTGGTGTTGGTTTTGCTTCTACGACTTTAATCGTTGCTGGAACCTCTACCAATACTTTTCCATTTTTATCTTTTACAACTACCGTTACTGGTTTATCCCCAACAGTTGTTGCATCAAATGGTTCTTTTTGGCCATCTGGAATTTTATATTCAAATGTTGAACCTTCTGGATAATCACTTGGAGTAATGTTATCTCTTGCTTGTGGTTTTTCAGTTGGATTTACAGGAATTAATTGTTCTTTACCTTCTACTACTTTAACCTTAGCAGGAACTTCTACAATTGTGTCACCATCAGCATCTTTCACAACTACAGTTGCATCTTTTTCACCTGGTGTTTTTGTATCTACTGGTTCTTTATATCCAAACGTAGCATCATCTGGGAATTTATTGTTATCTTTATCTTTATCTGTAAGACTCTTAGATGCATCTGGTTGAGTATTCTCAGGATTTGCTACAACGTATTGAGTTTTAGGCCCTACTACAGTAACTTTTGCTGGAATTTCTGCAATTGGTTTACCATCTAGTTTAGCTACAACTACAACATCTTTATCTCCTGGTGTTGATGTGTCAACTGGAGTTTTATATTCAAATGTTGTTCCATCTGGGAAGTCAGTTGGTACAATATTTTCTGCAGGTACCACTTTAGTTGGATCAGTATTTACTGGTACATATTGTCTATAAGCGTCCACTACACGTACTGTTGTTGGTACTTTTACTAAAGTATTTCCATCTTTATCCTTAACGACAACTGTTACTGGATAATCTCCAGCTTCAGAAATGTTAACTGGATCTTTTCCATCTACTTTTTCGTATTCGAATGTAGCACCTTCTGGATAATCTCCTGTATTAATACTATTTTCAGCTAAAGGTTGTCCTTGATCTACAGGGATAATTTGTGGGTATCCCTGAACAACCTTCACTTTTGTTGGTACTTCAACAAGTGTGTCGTCTCCATCTTTTGCTTCTACAATAACATCTTTTTCTCCTGGTGTTGTTGTATCGACTGGAGTTTTATACTTGAATGTTACTCCATCTGGATATTGTTCAGGGTCAATACTCTTAGATGCATCTGGTTGTTTGTTTGATTTATCGACTGGCACATATTGTGTTTTAGGTTCTACAACCATTACTTTTGCAGGAATTTTCGCAATGACTTCATCTCCAATTTTCGCTACTACTACAACATCTTTTTCTCCTGGTGTTGTTGTGTCTACAGGAGATTCATAACTAAATTCAGTATCTTTAGGGAATGCTTTAGGATCGATACTTCCTACCACATTTGGTTGTTTCTTATCTTTGTCTACTGGTACAAATTGTGGATAACTTTCTACCACACGTACAGTTGCCGGTACTTCTGCAATAGGATTACCATCTTTGTCTTTTACAATGACATTGACTGTATAATCACCAGGTTTTGTAGTATCTACCGGAGTATTTGGATTATATTCAAATGTTGAACCATCTGGATATTCTGTTTTGTCGATACTGTTTTCTGGATTTGGTTGTTTATTATTTTCATCCACTGGAACTATTTGTGGAACTCCCTCTACAACAGTAACAGGAACTTTAACAACAGTTTTCTTTTCTTCTCCATCAACGGTATATTTCACAGTCACATTTACATCCGTATCATCTGACAAATCTGGACTTGTCACATTTTCATCAATACTTACATTAGTAACATTTTCTGGAAGTTTTCCTTTGAAAGCACCGTCTGCAATAGCTTCTTTGGCTTTAGCAAGAGCTTTTTCTTTTGCTTTTTCCTTGTCGCTATCTTTGGCAACAAAAATTCCTTTTGGTGTTGGTTTTGGTAAAACTGTTACTTTAACTTTCACGGGTTCTGTTAAAGTTTCTCCATTTTGATCCGTATAAGTTACTGGAACAGTTACTTCTTTGACACCTGGTTTAGCTGTAATATCGTCAGCAATGGCAGGTTCACCTTTTGTCCCTTCTGTTGTTACAGCACCTTTCACATCATCTTTAGTAACTTTATCACCTTCAAACACTACTACTGGTTTTGGTGTTGAACTTACTACTTTAACTGGTACATTAATTGTGTCTTCACCAACTACATTACCTTTATCATCTTTATATAATACTTTTACAGGAACTGTATCTTTATCCCCATTTGAATCTGTTTTTGGCAATGTGTAAGAAGTTTCTCTTTCATCTAATGATGCAGTAATTCCATCTGGTAGGTTTGTTAATTTACTTACAGCTTCAGTTGCTTTTGCTTTTACAGCATCTGTTAAAGCATTTTCATCAGTATCTTTCAGTACTGTTACACCTGTTGGTGTTGCTTTGGGCAATACTTTAACTGGAACATCTACAGTTTCATCCCCTGTTGGATATTTAACAGTTGCTTTAACGTTTAAGTCAGTTGCTCCTACTTTAACTTTATCTGTAGGAACATCTTTATTGATGTCAGCTTCAGTTACAGGGGTTAAGTTTCCACCTTTATCAGGTGTAATTGCTTCATTAACATCTGCTGGTTTTGGTTGAGTTCCTTCTAATGTATATACCGTTTTTGTTTCTGAACCTAATACATTAATTGTTACTGGAATTGTCGTATTGTATGTTTTTCCTTCTACTATATAATTTGCTGGAACATTTACAATACCTTTATTTGTACCTTTTTCATTTGTTAGAGTTTCTGCTACGGCTTCTGTTATATCACCAACTGTAACTGTTGCTCCTGTTGGTAATTTCCCAGTGAAGTCTGTTGCTTTTGTTAAAGTTTGTGCTTTTGCTTTAGCAACTTCTTTAACTTTATCTACTGAAGCTCCTTTATGAACTTGTACTTCACCAGTTGCTTTTGGTAATACCAACACAGGAACTGTTACTGTTTCATTAATATTTGTACCATTTGAATCATGAGTTACCGTTGTTGGAATTTTTAATCCTGCTTCTCCAGCTTTTCCTGTCGTACTAAAAACATCTGCTTCATTAGGATTATTCACAACTCCCGCTTTAGTATCGATTGTAGCCGGAGTAACTGAAGATTTAACTTGATCATTTGTAATCTTATCACCTTCAAATACTACTAACTTATCTGTAGTTGATTTTACAACGTTTACTTCGATATCTACAGTATTTTTATAATTTTTTCCATCTCGACTATGAACTACTGGCACTTTTATAACACCGGCATTCTCTTTCGCTACGTCAGTAGCAACAACTCCCGTAGACGTTCCTTGATCATCTAGAGTAGCCGTAGCATTAGTTTCATCCAGTTTTCTCTTGTATTCTTCTGATTCAATCTTTTCTTTCGCTTTTGATTTAGATAGCTCCTTGATCTTATCTAAACTAGTTCCGACTGGAACAGTTATAGAGCTATTTCCTGTCATAGAATCAATATAAATACTACGATTATATTTATAGTCAGGATTATCGGAAGTTTCTAAACTATTAGCTCTAAAATTTTCTGGCAAATTATATCTATTAGCATCTGGAGCAAATCCGTAGGGATATATAGCATTTCCTAAAGCATCTTTTCCTCCAAAACCATTCTGACCAGTAATTTTGAAAGTTGCTTCGCCTACAAAATCAGGAGTCACTATAAATGGAATTTTTACAGTATCTGTTTTTCCAGTCTTAGGTTCTATTTTTCTATTTAGAATATTAATCTCAAAAGTTAACTCTCTCGTTTGCTTATCATATCTAAAATTTGTAGTATAACTAGGTGCAAATACTGCAAAACCATTAGCCTCATTTAAATCTTTACCTTGAATAGATCCTAATTTCACTCCTTGAGGAACTGTTACTGTTACCTTATACTTAGTATCACGAGAAACATCTAGCCCTCCTCTATTACTCAGTGTAACTTCAAGAATACCTGCTTGTTCATTTTTATAAATAGCATCGTTTGTAAATCCATAGGCTTCTTTATTTCTACCAGATACAACAGTCGTTGTTAAAGATAGCGCTGGTCCTGTTGTTAATCCTAATCCAGCAACAATATATCCATCTTCTACTTCGCCACCTAAATTCGAACCGTTTGGTTGATCTGCTGCTTCAATAAAGACACGTACCTTTGTAGTACCCTTTGGAATTTGAATAACTCTACGAAGAGCACTAACACCCCTATTACCACTACCTGGACTAAGAAGAAATTCCGTATCTGGTGCTTTTTTATCTTTTCTTTTTAGTTCAGCTAGAGGAGTTCCTGTGTATGCATCAACAATTTTTAGCTTAACTTTTTCCCCTGTTGAAGCCAGAGCAAGTTTCCCATATGCACCTGCATATAATAAATGTGCATATAGATGTGAATTGGGGTTGACATCAAAATCTTTGTAAATTGTAGTGCCTTGTTTTCTTAATTCCAAATAAAAATCTTTATTTACAGTACCACTTCCCGCTTCTGGCGCTTCAAATTTTGGAGTTGTAATCATGGTATTAAGTAATTTACCACTAGCATTAGGTGCGCCTTGTCCATCCATATTTGCCTTGCCATTATTATCGTATACTTTTGCTGAATTAGGATTATATTCTCTCTCTGTAACACCGTTTTCACGTTGAATATCAGTTGGTTGTTCTGGTTTAACAAGTGTTACAATATTTTTTCCTGGCTTATCTACTATTTTCCATCCATCTAATGCACCAGCACTAGCATCACTAACTGAAATATTTTTTTCTTTCCAATGATATTTTGCAGAACCTAGAATTGTCCCTGACAATCCATTTCTTTGATTTTTAACAACTTTTTCATGCGAGTCAGACCCTGAAAAATCAGGAGTTCCAAAAGTATTATTTAAATTACTAATTATAGCATTTGTCGGATTATTCCCATAATTTGCTAAGTGATTATTCGCAGGTGCTCCCCAGTCCAATTTTTTAGCTTGATATAGTTTTAATAAATCAACTTTTGCTTTTAACTCTTGTAAAAGAGCATGCTTTTCTTTTTCTGTTGTCGGGATATTATCTCCTTTAATTTTAACAGCTTGTGCAGACTCTTTTACCTGTGTTAGGATTTCTATAAATCCCTTATCTTTTTCACCTTCTCTTTTAGCATTTTCAGCTGAGATTAAAGCTTCAACTTTTGCGATTTCTGCCTCTAATTCAGAAGCTTTTTGTGTAATATCATTTGTATTTACAGCAACAGGATTTTCAGTGCCATCTGCAACCGTACCTGTATCTCTAAACCCACTCTCACCTTTTCCTGGAATCTCTTTTCCGTTTCGTGGATCTTGGTTCTTGTTTACTTTTTCTTCTTCAGTTACTTCTGATTTGATACTGTTTAAAATGACAAGGCTACTTGAAAGTTGTTTAGCAAGTGCAGCAACTTTTGCCTGTGTTTTTGTATCATCGTTCAAAAGTTCTTTTGCTTTATGAACCAAATTTTTAGCATCATCAATGACTGATTTTGTTTTCTTACCTTCAGTTAATTGACTTAATCGACTTTCAACTTTAGCCACTAAATCTTCTAACGATGCGGTATTAATAGTAACTTTTTCTGTCACTACAGTTGGAGTTTCAACTTCACTGGCTTGTTTGTCAGTAGCAGACTCTTTTACAGAAGTATTATTTTGTCCATCGGCCACTGTAGCAGTAGCAGATACTTGTCCAGCAACTTCCTTAGAGGGGTCTGGGGACTTAGCATTTAGATTTTGAACTTCTGTAGACTCTGGATTAGTTACTGGTTCAGCTGCTTGGACGCTTCCTCCACCAAGGAAAAACAAACCAGTAGCTACAGCCACACTAGCCGCACCAAAACTAACCTTACGGATACTGTAACGTGTGAATTTCTCCACTTGCGATTGGCGAACATGACGCACTTTGGGTTTAAACATTTTCTTACTCCTTTTTCCGATAACTATCGGTTAATATACTTAAGGAAGCTAAATAAAAAGCCCCCCCCCTAAAATATTTTTGTATATTTTAAAAGGTTATAACTTATTATACTCTTTTTAAAACAACAAATCAAGCAATTTCAGGTATAGTCGCTACAGTAATTTCATAAACTCTTATTTGTGGTAAGCCCTTACAAAAAATAAAATTTATATTACTTTAGAGATTTTCTATATTATTTGATTGTTTATATAATTTGATTACAAAAAGGAATTTTCTGATATTTTTTATTACGTCTTCATTGAGTTTTAGCTATAGATAAGGGATTACAGAATGAAGCTAGATGCACAAGATCTACCCAAAATAGCTAAAAAATTTAGAAGTTGCTATAGCTTTATAAAATAAAATCTATAAAAAAACAAAGCCCAGTTTTAAAAACAAAACTAGGCTTGCTATTGATTTTATTTTCCTTCTTTTACTTCTTTGGTTGCTACATCTTCTCCAAACCATTTTTGGCTGATTTCCTGGAACTTTCCTTCTTGGTATAGTTCAATAAAGGCTTGGTTTAAAGCTTGTAGTAATCTTTTGTCAGCTGGTCTAACTCCGACTGCAAAGGATTCACTTTCAAATCCAGCTGAAAAAACATTATAGTCATTTAATATCCCTTCAGACTGGAGATAGTAATTTGCATATACTCGGTCAATTAACAGAGCATCAATCCGGTCATTTTTCAAGTCAATCAAGGCTTCATTGAAACTCTGATATTGATTGGCCTTCTGGTCTTTGACACGATTTTTCAGTAAATCTGGCTGGGCCTCAAAGTCAAGATAACCAGAGGACCCAGCTTGGGCACCCAAGGTCTTATCCTTCATATCCTCTACTGAATGAATTTGCTGGCTTTTCTTGGCAACCAGAACTTGCTGATTTTCCATATATGGAATGCTAAAGGCAACCTTTTCTCGGCGTTCACCAGTCGCAGAATAGCCATTCCAAATGGCATCTATGGTTCCATTTTGCAGTTCCGTCTCCTTCATATCCCAGTCGATTGGCTGAAATTGAACTTTAAAGCCTAATTTTTCAGAGACAGCTTGTGCCAAATCAATATCAAAGCCTGTATATTGACCATTCTTTTCTTCAAAACCCATGGGAACAAAGGTATTGTCAAAACCAATAGTAATGGTCCCCTGATCTTGATACTTATCCCAGTTATCCTGCTTTGGATCACTAGCCTTCTGAGTACAAGCTGTTAAAAAGAAAATCAGGAGAGAAACCAATACTAAAGCAATTTTCTTATTAGTCATCGGCACCTCCTACTTGGGCTCAACCTTGAGAATATGATCTGCGATGTTTTCAGCGAACTGTAAATCGTGGGTAACCACAATCTGCGTCATGCCTAATTCTCTATTTTGCAAGATCAGTTTTTCCACTTCCAAGCGCAATTCTGGATCTAGGGCCGAAGTTGGTTCATCGTAACCAATGATTTCTGGGTCAATCATCATAGCACGCGCCAAGGCCACACGCTGCTTTTGACCACCAGATAGTGAGAAAGGATAGGCGTCTGCATGACCAGCCAGTCCTAATTGTTCCAAAAGCCCTCGCGCCTTCTTCTCAGCCTCTTGCTGCTTCATTCCCATAGTTTTCACAGGCGATAAGGTCAAATTATCTAGAACTGATAAATGAGGGAAAAGTTGAAAATCTTGGAATACAAATCCCAGTAAATTCCGCTTCTCTAGTTCATCCAGTTCCAAAGGTTCTTCATTATAAAAGATTTGCCCTGAATCAATAGTTTCAAGGCCTGCAAGCATACGTAAGAGGGTTGTCTTACCTCCACCAGAAGGTCCTACAATAGCCAGGATTTGCTTTTCAGGAATTTTTAGACTGAAATTGGACAAAATTTGCTTTTGACCAAAACCCTTATTGATATTTCGTAATTCTAACATATCAGCCTCCTATCTATAGTAACTGTACTTCTTCTCAACTTTTTTGGCAAGAATGGTCACAATCCCAATCAAAATCAAGTAAATAGCACCTGCCAAGAACATAGGAACCAGGCTAGCATCACGGTTGGCAGCTGTGCGACTAGCCAAGATAAGGTCTGAAATTCCTAAAGCATAGACCAGAGAAGTATCCTTGACCAAACTCATGACTTCATTAAAGACACTAGGAAGAACAATCTTGGTCACTTGGGGCAAGATAATATAGCGTACTGTGGCAAAAGGACTGAACTTCAAGACCTTGGCAGCCTCATATTGACCTTTAGGAATAGTATCAATTCCCCCACGAAAGATTTCAGCAAAGTAAGCCGCATAATTGAGAACAAAGGCAATGATAGCCGCAGGAAGACGGTACAAACGAATCCCAATACTTGGAAGCACATAATAGATAAAGATCAATTGCAAGAGCAAGGGTGTTCCCCGCATAATCCAAATGTAAATGTTAATCAGATGATGGAGGGGCTTCCAATGGACTTGCAAGGCAAAGGCAATCAAAACGCCCAAGGGAATAGAAAAAATCAAGACCAGTGCAAAAACCTGCAAAGTCATGCTTGCACCGCTCAATAAACTCGGTAATATCTCAAACAAATAAGACATACTGCACCTCCTAAAAATAATTGTTCCTATTATAGCATGAATAAACAAAATAACCAACCATTTTTGCAAAAAAATTCTTTTTAATAGAAAAAATACAGTGTCTTGAAGCTAGAATAGGACAACACGACTTATAAAGCCTTGTTAGAAATTTGATTTGAATTCCCTAGTCTATTTGTTGATATTCTATTTCAATATATTATACTTTATAAATCATGACCACCCGTCTAACGGGTGGTTTGAACCAGGGCTATAAGCCCAAATTACCAGCCAGCGCCTAAAGACGCTGGCTTTCACGTTGTTCAAGCCTCATTGCTCTTGACTCGTCACTTGCCTCTTAAAGAGGCTTTAGTATTACTTACCACTATCCCTAAAGGGATCCTCATATTCTTTTACACTCAATTTATCTAGTGCTATATCATGCTTTTCCTGTTCTTGGATATATTTCTTAATTGTGGCTTCATTAAGCCCTACTGTACTTACATAATAACCTTCTGCCCAGAAATGCCGATTTCCAAACTTGTACTTGAGATTGGCGTGTTTGTCAAACATCATGAATGCACTTTTTCCTTTTAAATAACCCATGAAACTCGAAACACTTATCCTTGGTGGAATACTGACTAACATGTGTACATGGTCTGGCATTAAGTGACCCTCGATAATTTCAACTCCTTTATAACTACACAAGCGATGAAATATTTCGCCTAAACTACTTCGATATTGATTATAGATGACTTTTCGTCTATACTTAGGGGTGAACACAATGTGATACTTACAGTGCCACTTTGTGTGCGATAAACTATGAGCCTTTTGTCCCATATTTTTCTCCTTTCGCTTTACAATTGGCTTGAACACCTTTATTGTATCGCGTTCGGAGTTTTTTTGGTATAACCTTCGACGCGCACCCGCATAGCGGGTGGTTTTTTTGTCTCGCACCTAACGGAGCGAGACGGACTAATAGTCACATAATAAAAAGAAAGGACAAATTTTGCCCTTTCTCGATCTTAGCTTCTATTTGTTACAGTTAACTTGACTGATAATTGGAGTTTTATCTTACGTATTTAAGATGGATTGTCTTTTTTAATTCGTGCCAATCTCAGAGCACGATTTGGATTGAGACGATTAAACAGTTCTTCCAATTTCTTTTCATTCCAAACATCTGCGGCGGAAACGAAATTGCCATCCGCATCTCGGAAAGATATCGGTTTATCTCCCATACCAGTCTCCTAGTCTACAAATTCAAACTCAAATTTACCAATGCGAACCAAGTCACCATCTTTAGCACCACGCGCACGAAGGGATTCATCAACCCCCATACCACGAAGTTGGCGGGCAAATTTCATGACAGATTCATCACGATCAAAGTTGGTCATATTAAAGAGTTTCATGAGTTTTTCACCAGAAAGTACCCATGTCGCATCGTCATCACGGCTAATCTCAAAGGCTTTCTCTTCCTCGTCAAATCCATAGTAAGCTTCTTCTTCCATATCTGACTCGTCGTAGAGCAAGAATTCTGGTGTCTTGTCTAACAATTCAGCTGTCGCATCCAAAAGCGTTGCCAAACCTTGCTTGGTCAATCCAGAAATTGGGAAGATAGCTGGTAACTCTTCAAATTCATCGTAGTTTTCAGCCAATTTCTTCTTGAATTCTTCAAGATTTTCTTGACTCTCAGGCATGTCCATTTTGTTGGCTACGATAATCTGTGGACGCTCCATGAGGCGAAGATTGTATGACTCCAGTTCTTTATTGATGGCAAGATAATCCTCATATGGATCACGGCCTTCGCTAGCTGACATATCAATGATGTGAAGGATGACACGTGTACGCTCGATGTGACGGAGGAACTGGGTCCCCAGACCAACACCTTGACTAGCCCCTTCAATCAAACCTGGTAAATCAGCTACTGCAAAGGATTCACCTGATTGGGTACGAACCATACCTAGATTTGGCACAATTGTCGTAAAGTGGTAGGCACCGATTTTTGGTTTAGCCGATGTGATAACACTTAAAAGTGTTGATTTCCCTACAGATGGGAAACCTACTAAACCGACATCCGCAAGGATTTTTAGTTCCAATTGTAACTCACGTTCCTGACCTGGTTCTCCATTTTCAGAGATTTCCGGTGCAGGATTTTTTGGTGTTGCGAAACGAATATTTCCACGTCCACCACGACCACCGTGGGCTACAATAAATTCTTGCCCGTGTTCAATCAAATCTGTCAAGACCTTGCCAGTATCCGCATCACGAACTGTCGTACCTTGTGGCACTCGAACTCTAAGATCCTCAGCACCACGCCCATGCATCCCTTTGGTCATTCCTTTTTCACCAGAATCAGCCTTGAAATGACGGTTATAGCGGAAATCCATGAGGGTACGTAGTCCTTCGTCTACAACGAAGACCACATTACCTCCACGACCACCATCACCACCCCAAGGACCACCATTAGGGACATATTTTTCACGGCGAAAGGCAACCATGCCATCACCACCATTACCAGCCTTGACCTTAATCTTGGCTGTATCTAAAAACATACTCATTTTTTCTTCTCACTTTAAAAAAGGGCTGGGAAATCCCAGTCACTAAATTTTCTTGAATCTATTTTATAGATTACTGAGGGCACCAATTGCAGTTGCAAAAATTCCCAATAAACTTGCTACTAGCATGATAATCACGATAAACAAGGTTATTTTCTCAAACATAGTTTTTTTACGATTTCCATTATCTCCAAATGCCATTTTTCTCTCCTTCGTTACATTCTATTTTCTATTATCTTAGCATGAATTTAGCTAGTTTTCAATAGTCACTTGCTTCTGGCGCAATAATCCATAAAATGATATAAGCTACAACTCCTGCTCCATAACCAAAAGCAAGAACACCCCATATTACGCGAACAATAGTAGGATCCATATCAAAATAATGGGCTACCCCAGCACAAACACCAGCAATCTTTTTATCACGACCGCTTCTCATTAATTGTTTTTTCATACTGTTCCTCTTTCTATTCTTCATGGTCTTTCCAATAATCTCTTATGCTGATTAACTGTGTTTTTGAAGCCTTCAGCATGCGTCTAGAGCCTTTTACCGGTACAGCGACCACCTGTTGCGGAAGATACAAAACTGTCTTAAAAATACGCTGACTGACCGTATCATCTTTTGCTAAATCTTTCTGGAAATTATTTGAAATAATAGCATCAAGATAGAACTCATGCACCCGTTTCCCAAAGTTTTCAGCTGAAATCTCGTACAACTTCTCTGATAAAGTATGCTCATTCATGTCTGGTGTTGCAATCAGGGCTTCCAAAATAGCACCAGCCAAATCATGTTCTCCATAGTACAAGGTTCCAAACATCTTGTCATTGATCAAATTGTCCAGATAAGGATTTCCGTGTGCAATGACAGGCGTCCCACTAGCTAAGCTTTCCAAGTAGGTCAAGCCTTGCGTTTCACTTGTCGATGCCGATATGAAGAAATCCGCCGCCTTATAGTAAAGAGCGGTCTCACTAGGAGCAATCATCCCTGTAAAGATGACCGAGTCTTGAATCTCTAGTTTCTGGGCTTGCTCTTTAAGGTCATCCAGATAAGGACCATCCCCAGCTACCACCAGTTTAACCCTGTCCTCCTCTTTCAGAACTTCTGCAAAGGCTGCTAATACTGCTTGAATATTTTTTTCATAGGAAATTCTGGAAAGACTCAGCAACATCTGTTCATCATCTTGAATCCCTAGTTTACTACGTAGTTCTTTCAGATTTTCTTGCTTAATTTCTGGACGTTCAAACTTGGCTAATTCAATCCCTGTTGGAATGACGCGTTTTTCAACCTTGACCTTATAGTCCGATAGCAAATCATGGACAATCTCACTAGGGCAAATGACTCCATCCACATCATGCAGGAAACCTCTGACCAAATACTTGACCATGCTAGGACGAATCAACATCCCCTTGGCAATATAATGCACATAGTCTTCGTACTGGGTGTGATAGGTATGGATGACTGGAATCTTCAATTCACGCGCAATCCAAATCCCCAACAAGCCAAGAGAAAATTCTGTCTGGGTATGAATAACATCCAGTTGATACTGTTTGGCAATTTCAAGCGCCTTGCTGAAGCCTCGATAGGCAAAGCGGCGATCCTTAAAAGCAAAGAAAGGAACACTTGGAATGCGGATAATTTGCCAATCTTCATAGCGATTGACATCCTTATCCGTCGTCGTAAAGATAAAAACAACATGCCCCTGCTTTTCCAGTTCTGTTTTCAAAGTTCGAATACTGGTCGCAACACCAGAAACCTGAGGAAAATAGGTATCTGTAAATAAACCAATTCGCATAGATTACCTCACTTTTTACTTTCTCCCTAAAGCGGCTTGTTTCTCATAAAAGTCCAACCAGATTTGTAACAGATGCTCTTCTGAATACTCTCTGGAAATATTCTTAGCTTTTTCTTTGAGGTCTTTTAAGGCAGCAGGATTTGCTTGATATTCCAAAATAGCTTCTTTCATCTCTTCTCTATCTGCTGTCGCCCGATAATTTCCCTCCAAAATTACCTTATAAAGATCTAAATCACGCAGCATAATAGGAGCTTCACAACTGGCAGCCTCTAAAATCGTCATCGGAAAGAGCTCATTATAACTAGGCAACAAGAAAAGGTCCGCTAGGGCATACAATTCGCGCATACGCTCTGGCGATACAATACCTAGAAAAATCAAATTTTTAGGGGGATTCTCCATGATTTTCTTGTAGCGTTCATAACCATCTGTCATACCACCAAAAGAGAAACCACCAGCCCAGATAAAGGTAATTTGCGGCAATTCCTCAGCTAGACGGATAAAATCATCAATCCCTTTGCGCTTCTGAACTTGACCAGCACCTACTACGATAAACTGATTACCACTAAGACCTAGCTCTGTTCGCAGTCTGACTACCTCTTCTTGTGGTAGAGGATGCCATTTTTCCTTGTTGACAAAGTTAGGAATATAGGTCACTTTTTCACGTGGAATACCCGCTGCCACCAAATCCTCAATAAACATCGGATTGACCACCACCAAGTGCTCCATCCGATTGTAAAAAGAAAATACATAGCGTTTCACAATTCCCTTTAAGAAAAATGGAATTTTCAAACTCCCCTCAAGTGTATCAGGTAAGAAATGCACATAGCCAATTTTCCTTCCTGAGCGTTTCTTTTGGAATGTTGATAAATAATAAGGGAAATCAATTGTATGAAAGTGAGTCACATCTGCCTCGATTGGAAGATTTTCTGTAACAATCAATTGGTCCTTGGCATCACGGTGAAGAAGACGAACTAATTCACGGTAAGCACCTGAAACTCCTTGTCCTGCTACTTTCTCACTTGAACTCAACATATTGATGCGTAATTTCTTTTTTTCCATAACTACCATTATATCATTTTCTTTGAATAAAATCAGCAAAAGAAAGGAGAGACTAGAGGAAAAGAAGGGAAATTTCCTCGCTTTTCCAATAATCTCTCACATGCTATTATATGTTTACTTAATGCCTAGGGCAATGCGGGCATAGCGACTCATTTTTTCAACAGTCCAGGCTGGATACCAGACTAATTTAACTTCAGTATCCGTTACTTCTGGTACCTCTGTCATGGCATCATAAATCTGGTCTGTCAAAAGGTCTGCTAAGGGACACCCCATGGTTGTCAAAGTCATATCAATCTCTGTTTGCCCTGTGTCGCCGTCAAAACGAATCTCATAAATCAAACCAAGGTTGACAATATCGATTCCCAACTCAGGGTCGATGACTTCTTCCAAGGCTGTTAAAATGCGTGTTTTGATGTTATCAATTTGCTCTTCTGTATAAGCCATATTCATCCTCACTCTTAGTCTTCAATAAAATCACGAAGCGGTTTACTACGACTTGGTTGGCGTAGTTTTCTCAAAGCCTTGGCTTCAATCTGACGGATACGCTCACGAGTTACGTTAAAGACTTTACCCACATCTTCAAGGGTGCGCATTTTTCCATCATCTAGTCCAAAACGGAGACGAAGAACATTTTCTTCACGGTCTGTAAGAGTATCCAAGACCTCATCCAACTGCTCACGCAAGACGATACGAGTTGTATAATCCACTGGATTTTCAATCACTTCATCTTCGATAAAGTCCCCAAGGTGACTATCATCCTCTTCACCGATTGGAGTTTCAAGGGATACCGGTTCTTGAGCAATCTTCAAGATTTCACGAACCTTATCAGGTGTCATATCCATACGTTCAGCGATTTGTTCTGGTGTTGGATCTTGTCCCAATTCTTGAAGGAGGTTACGCTGTTCACGAACCAATTTATTGATGGTTTCAACCATGTGGACTGGGATACGGATGGTACGAGCTTGATCCGCAATAGCACGAGTGATAGCCTGACGAATCCACCAAGTTGCATAAGTTGAGAACTTGAATCCTTTAGAATAATCAAACTTGTCAACCGCCTTCATCAAGCCCATATTTCCTTCTTGAATCAAGTCAAGGAACTGCATACCACGCCCGACATAGCGTTTGGCAATAGAAACAACCAAACGAAGATTGGCTTCCGCAAGACGTTGTTTGGCTTCGATATCGCCAGCTTCAACTGCTAGTGCTAATTCTTTTTCCTCTTCATTGGTCAAGAGAGGAACGACCCCGATTTCTTTCAAGTACATACGGACAGGGTCATTAACCTTAGCCGAAGTTGAACCAATCAAGTCCTCATCGCTGAGTTCTGGTTCTTCTTCATTGCTAAGAACACGCGCGCTTGGATTTCCTTCGTTATCTGTGATAGAAATACCTGCATCCTGAATCCGTTGCAAGAGATCTTCAATCCCATCAGCGTCCAAGGTAAAAGGAAGGACTAGACTGGCATTGATTTCATCATCTGTTGCTGTCCCTTTTTGTTTATGATTACGGATAAATTCTGCTACTTGTACGTCAAATGTTGTTACTTCTTTTTGTTTTGTTGCCATTATTACTCCATTCTTCTCTTTTGGGAAATTAAACGTTCCAATTCTTCTAGGGCTGTGTCTGTATCTCCTACATGGCTAGCTTCCTGCACCTTCTTTTTGATTCTCATATTGTCCTGATTCAAGAGAGCCTTGTTTCGAGTCATTTCTACTTCACTAAGTTCCTGAGGTGACATCTCAGCAGGCAAATCCTGAGCTAAGACTTGGTACCAAGCTCTCTCAACTTCCTCTGTCTGTTCTGCTAGAACTTCTGGAGGAAGATTTCCATACTGACCAAGCAAGTCATATAAGACCTGAAATTCAGGTGTAGCAAATGCAAAGTCTTCTCGCAAACGGTAATCATTCAAAATAAGGGGAGATTCCATCATTCGATAAAGTAGATGAGCTTCTGCCCTCATAACAGCCGATAACTGCTTGGTAACAGGCATGGTGATTGGCGTCGGTCTGGAAATTCCTTCCATGCGATTCTGCCTTTGTGCCTGACGACTCTCATTAACAATCTGCTCAATCTGGGCATAATCAAAAGATGCCAGACTGTCAGCTAAAATATGAATATAGCTGTTTTGAGCAGTGATAGACTTTTCTTGAACAATCAAGGGAGCTATTTTTTCAATAAACTCAATCTGAGCCTGCAGATTTTCACTATTTTCAGGTTTGTACTGGTGAATGTAGAACTCAATCGGACTAATACGAGTTTTCGTTAATAGATAGGCTAAGTCTTCCGGACCATTTTTTTGTAGATACTCATCTGGATCCAAGTTATCAGGCATGCTGATGATTTGCACAGGCATATCACCAATTTCGTCCAGCGCTTTCAAAGTCGCGGCTTGCCCAGCTTTATCGCCATCGTAAACAAGGACTAACTTCTTGGTTAACCTTTTCAGATGCTCAACATGCTCTCGACTCAAGGCTGTTCCCATAGATGCGACAGCGTTTTCGATTCCAGCCCGATAGGCTGCGATGACATCCATGAACCCTTCCATGAGGTAAATCTCACTGGCTTTTCCAGAAGATTTTTTTGCCCTATCCATATGATATAATTCGTAACTTTTGTTAAAAATTGCAGTCGATCGGCTATTTTTATACTTAGAAGTTTGTGAATCCGTTTTCTGCCAGATACGACCTGAGAAGGCAATAACCTTTCCCTGGTCATTTGTCAGGGGAAACATAATCCGATTGTGAAAGGTGTCTACAAATTGATTTGCATCCGATAGGTAAAATAGCCCTGAATCTAGAAAATCTTCATCACGATACTGACCAGACAAACGTTGATAGAGATAGTTTCGTTCTGGAGGTGCTAAACCAATCCGAAAATGCTTGAGCACTTCATCTGTCAAACCACGCTGATAAAGGTAGTTTCTAGCCTCTTCCCCCATGGTCGTTGTCATGAGAATAGCATGGTAAAATTTGGCTGCATCTTCGTGCATATCATAAAGAGCTTGGTGAGGCGAGGCTGGCCTCTGCTCACTATAAAGCGGTTTTTCAACCTCAATTCCAACACGCTGACCTAAGATTTGGACAGCCTCCATAAAGGGAACCCCTTGGTACTCCTCGATGAATTTAAAGACATCACCTGAGCGCCCACAACCAAAACAATGGTAAAACTGCTTGTCCTCTACAACGTTGAAAGAAGGTGTTTTTTCACCATGAAAAGGACAGAGCCCTAGATAGTTCCGTCCTGCCTTTTGTAAAGAAATCACATCTCCTATGACTTCCACAATGTTGGCATTGTTTTTGATTTCTTCAATGACTTGTTTGTCAACCATACACAATACCTCCATGTTATCATAGTTTACTTTATATAGTATACTTTATTTCAGAAAAAAAGTAAACCATTTCACTCATTTTCCTTACTTTATTCAAAGAGCTGATAATAATCAGAGATTTTCATTTTTGTTTTTTCTTCTTGGTTCAAATCTTGGATAATTCGTCCTTCTTTCATGACAATTAAGCGATTGCCATATTTGAGAGCATCTTCCATATGGTGGGTAATCATAAGCGCTGTCAGCTGATCTTTCTTGACAAATTCATCCGTCAATTCCATGAGGGCAACACTGGTCTTTGGATCAAGGGCTGCAGTATGCTCGTCTAACAAGAGTAATTCAGGTCGCTTCAAGGTTGCCATCAAGAGACTCAAGGCCTGTCTTTGCCCACCTGATAAGAACTCAATTGGCGTATTCAAGTGTTTCTCAAGACCATTTCCCACTTTTTCAATGGTTGCCTGAAATTCATCCTTATAGCTAGTCAAGCGTCGTGGTAACAATCCACGCTTTTCACCACGAAACTTGGCAATCAAAAGATTTTCAGCTACTGTCATACGGGGAGCTGTCCCCATCTTTGGATCTTGGAAGACACGAGACAGATACTTAGCGCGCTTCTCTGGTGAAAACTTGGTAACATCTTCACCCAAAATACGGATGGTTCCACTGGTTAATGACAAGGTTCCTGCAATAGTGTTAAAGAGAGTTGACTTCCCAGCACCATTTCCACCTAAAATCGTGATGAAATCCTGTTCAAAAATTTCTAAGGAAACATCATTTAAAATAATCTTTTCTTCATCAAAGCCATTTTTAACGACTTTGGTTGCATTTTTTAATTCTACAATTGCTGTCATTTGCTTAATTTGGCTCCTTTCAAGATTGTTTGCTTAAATGTTGGAATCATGAGGCAGACTGCCAAGATCACGGCGCTGTACAAACGAAGGTAACTTGTATTAAAGCCAAGCGCAATAACTGCCCACACTAAGAATTGATAAGCGATAGAACCTACAACGATGGTAACCAGACGTTCTGCCAAGCTCAAACTCTTGAAGATAACTTCTCCAATAATCAAACTTGCAAGCCCCACAACGATAACCCCTATTCCTCGAGATACATCGGCATACCCTTCTTGTTGGGCAATGAGAGCTCCTGCAAGGGCAATCACACCATTTGATAAGACCAACCCCATAAGCTCCATGCGCCCAGTATGAATCCCGAAACTTCTAGCCATATCAGGATTGTCACCTGTAGCAATATAGGCTTGTCCGAGTTTAGTGTCCAAGAAAAAGAGCATGAGAGCAATAACAAGACTGACAAAGATAAGACCTGTCAAGAGTTGATTCAAGTCTGAATCAAAAGGCAAGACATCCTGAATTTGCTTGGTTCCAAGCAAGCCTAAATTGGCACGTCCCATAATCAAGAGCATGATAGAGTGACAGGAAGTCATCACCAAAATCCCTGAGAGCAAGGTTGGAATCTTCCCTTTTGTATAAAGAAGTCCTGCTGTCATTCCAGCCAAACAACCTGCTCCTACAGCAACAAGAGTCGCTAAAAATGGGTTCACGCCTTTGGTTATCAGAGTGACAGCAACAGCTCCGCCAAGAGGGAAGGAACCTTCTGTCGTCATATCTGGAAAGTTTAAAATCCTAAATGTCATAAAGATTCCCAGACCTAAAATAGCCCAGACAAATCCTTGAGAAATAATGGAAACAATCATATTTTATTTAATCCTTTCTATATTCATCTTTTTAAAAAATAGGAAGAGTCTCCTCCTCCCTACCTTATTTATTCGATGACTTGTCCTGCTTCTTTGAGAACAGACTCAGGAATCGTAATACCTAGTTCTTGTGCTATTTTTTTATTGATGACTGACTTACCAGTTGAAAAGACATTGACTGGGGTATCGGCTGGTTTTGCACCTTTCAAGACTTGCGCAATCATTTTACCAGTTGCCACACCAAGGTCATGTTGGTCAACTACAACTGATGCCAAACCACCTACTTCTACCATAGCTGTCGCACTTGGATAAATTGGTTTCTTAGAACTTTGATTGCTAGAGACAACCGTTGGAAATCCTGATGCAATGGTGTTATCAATTGGAACCCAAATAGCATCTACCTTGCTAGTCATAACAGTGACAGTTGAGGCAATTTCATTTGTTGAAGGAACTGCAAATGTTTCCACTGTCAGACCTGCTTTTTCAGCATAAGCCTTAAATTCTTCAACCTGTGTTTTTGAATTGTCTTCGCTACTTGAGTAAAGAGCTCCGATTGTTTTCACATTCGGTGTCAGAGTCTTGATGAGTTCAACTTGTTGTTGAGCTGGATTGTGGTCAGATACCCCTGTAACGTTGCCACCTGGTCTTTTCAAATCTTTAACCAAGTTAGCACCAATTGGGTCTGTAATAGCGGCCATGATAACAGGTAGGTCTTTTGTGGCACTAGCTAAACCTTGAGCAGCTGGTGTTGCAATACCAACCACAAGGTCATTTCCATTTGCAACCAATTGTTTACTCATTGTCGCAACCTTACTTTGGTCACCTTCTGAGTTCATAAAGTCGATCTTCAACTGGTCATCTTTATATCCTTCTTCAGCAAGTCCAGCTTGAATCCCTTTATAAATCAAATCAAGGGATGGATGGCTCACAAATTGAAGCACACCAATCTTGGTTATTTTCTTCTCATCCTTATTATTCTGAGATTCTGGTTTATTCATTGAAGAGTAAATCAAGCTTCCTGCTACTAAGACTGCTAAGGCAGCGACAATTCCAATTAAACGTTTATTTTTCATTCTGTTTCTCCTTTTTAATTCCTTTAAAATACTTCACTTATCTAATACTCTTCGAAAATCTCTTCAAACCACGTCAGCGTCGCCTTACCGTAGGTATATGATACTGACTCTGTCAGTTCTATCCACAACCTCAAAACAGTGTTTTGAGCAGCCTGCGGCTAGCTTCCTAGTTTGTACTTTGATTTTCATTGAGTATAAACAAGCGACGCCATCGTTTTCTTTCCATACTAACCTCCATCAAAAAAAGTCCTCACACAAAAAACTTGTGTGAGGACGTCGATGCGCGGTACCACCTCAATTATAGGGAATTTCCCTATCGCTCTGTCTCGCAATAACGAGATGCACTGTAAGGTGTGCTCACCGAATTTTTATGATTTCAAATTCTAAATAACATTCAGCCCAATTTTCATCATCGCCACTTATCTGTTTTCAGCTACCACAGACTCTCTTGAAAGTTTGTACGATTACTTTTCTGAATGGTTAAATTATATCATTTTTAAACTACTTGTCAATAGTCTATTAGAATTTTTTTCATCTTCACTTTTGAAAATGATTAGCCTGAATTACGCAATCCTGTTGCAATTCCGTTGATGGTGATATGAATCAATCGTTCTTGATCACTGGACAATTCTCCACGACGTTGGCGTTTGATCAACTCCAACTGAATATAGTTGAGAATATTAAAGTAAGGCATACGGTAATCCAGACTAGCTTTTAGATATGGATTGTCAGCTAAGAGTTCGTCATGTCCTTCAATAGCCAGGATAACGTTCTTAGTAACTTGCCATTCATTTAAAATAGTCTCATAGATGGCCTTAACTTGCTCGTCTTCACAAAGTTTAGCATATTCAAAAGCAATATTCATATTTGATTTTGACAAAACCATATCAACATTTGAAAGAAGCGATTGGAAGAAAGGCCAATTTTGGTACATATCTCGTAAAATAGCAATATTTTCTGGATTTTTATCGATAAATTCCTTGAAGCTTGAACCAACCCCGTACCATCCAGGGAACATAACACGACTTTGTGACCATGAGAATACCCAAGGGATGGCACGCAAACCACCGATTTCAGTAATCGTCTTACGGGCAGCTGGGCGAGAACCAATGTTAAAGCTTGAAATAGCCTTGATTGGACTTGACTCGAAGAAATAATCATAGAAATGCTCATTACCAAAGACCAAATCACGGTAGATATCGTAACTACGGTCCACTACTTGATCCATAATGGCTTCATAACGATTTGAGGTATTGGTATCGCTCTTCTTCTGAGTAATCATACGGTTAATAGCTGCCGATACTAGCATTTCAAGGTTATAGTAAGCAGCGTCTTTATTACCGTATTTATTGCCAATTACTTCACCCTGCTCCGTCAAGCGGATACGATCCTTGATAGACTTGAGCGGTTGAGATGTGATGGCTTCATAGGTTGGCCCACCACCACGACCGACAGTCCCACCACGGCCATGGAAGAAGGTAACCTTAACGCCAAATTCATCTCCAATAGCAGTCAATTGTTGTTGAGCCTTGTAGAGGGTCCAACATGATGACAAGTAACCGCCATCTTTATTACTGTCAGAGTAGCCCAACATGATTTCTTGATAGTTATTACGTGAAGCAATCCATTTTTTGGCAAGAGGAAGAGAAAGATATTGTCTCATTGTTTCCTCTGAATGATCCAAGTCTTCAATTGTTTCAAAAAGGGGAACAATCTGAACACGCGCCCTTTCCGTATCCACCAGTCCTACTTCTTTTAATAGAATAGCTAATTCTAGCATATCAGAAAGGCTGGTTGCATGTGAAATGATAGTCTGACGGATGACATCATCTCCCAACTTATCTTTCAAAACACGAGCCGTCTTAAAAATAGCTAGTTCTTTTGCTAATAATTCTGATTTTTCTGCGTGAGTCGCAGAAAGAATTCGGGGATCTTCTTCTAACTCTTTCAAGAGAAGATCGCACTTTTCTTCTTCGCTCAACTCGCTATAGCGAGAATGAATTCCTGCTGATTTCAAGAGTTCTGCCACACAGGCTTCATAGACGCTAGAGTCTTGTCGCATATCAATTGATGCTAGGTAAAAACCAAATATCTCTACTGCCTGCAATAATTCCACAAAATCACCTGAAATCAAGGACTCGCCCTTATTTTCTAGTAGAGAATCTCGAATGGCAATCAAATCCTTGTAAAAATCATTGGCGGTTTCATAACGAGTCCCAACTTCCTTATCCTCAATCAGATAGGTTTTTGTTGCTTGAATTTTTGATTGAATATCAAACAAGGCACGACGGTAAAGCTCTTTTTCGCGGTAAATCGAGTTATCCTTGGACTGACGAGCCATTTCTCTGACTTGCTTACTTACATTGACAATGCTAGTTGAAAGAGAAAACTCACGATAAAGTTGGTAAATCTTTTCATCATAGTAGTTCATGATGACTTCACACTGAGTGAGTGCAGACTGCTTCAAGGTATCTGCAGTAACAAATGGATTTCCATCACGGTCACCACCTATCCACATACCCATGGTGATTGGTTTAGCCTGTTTTAAATTCAGACCATGTGCTTGCGCTAAGCGCTTATACTCCGTCGTCAAGTGAGGTACAGCTTTCAAAAAGGAGCTGTTGTAATATTCCATAGCATTCGTGATTTCGTTAGTCACTTTTAATTTTTTCTCACGAATCATGTCTGTCTGCATGATAATTTCGATGTAACGACGCAAATCATTGTGCCATTTTTCTTTATTGATCAACCCCAACTTAACATCACGGTATTTACGCAAAAGACTATGAATATGATTTGTTAAATCCAACATACTTTTGCGTTGCACTTGTGTTGGATGGGCTGTCAAAACAGGAACAACATTCAAGTGTTCTAGGATCTCAACGGCATTTTCTTTTTCAGCAACCATTTTGATCGTTGTAGATAATTTACCTAAATAGTCCTGATCAATATTATTTTGATGATTGATTTCATAAGCTAAATCCACATCCTCTGAAATATTAATCAAAAGAGGTAAGATTGAAAAATAGCGTGAAATATAGACCATTTCATCATTTGATAAGCTAGTCACTAGACGGTTTAGACCTTGATAATCTTCCTGCGTTGATAATTCTTTCAACTGCATGATTTTTTCAAAGGTCTCTGGTGCAAGCATATTTTTAGTAATATCTTCCAGCAATTCTGTTAGAATCAATACTTCTTCTTGCACAACACTTTTATTACTATAATTTTCTAATTTTTGAAGAGACATAGACTATCCTTTCTTTATTCTACTTCACAGAAGGTTCATTGGTTGATTTTCCAATTCTCGGTACAACTTAGCGCGTTTTTCACTGGCGTCAATATTTAAGACAAAGCCCACTGCCACTGATAAGACTAGAAGACTATTCCCCCCCTGGGATAAGAAGGGGAAAGTCACTCCTGTAGATGGAATCAAGCCCGAAATCCCTCCGATATTGACAAATACCTGAACCAACATCATCCCTCCGACACCGAGTGCAACCATGGCATTGAAAGGATTCTCCGCTCGGATACCGACCAAGATAATCCGCAGAATCATGAAAAACAAGAGAGCTAAAATGAGACTGGCACCAACAAAGCCAAATTCTTCAATCACGATAGAAAAGACAAAGTCTGTATGAGCTTCTGGTAAATAACCTCGTTTTTCAATCGAGTTTCCAAGACCTAGACCAAACCAACCGCCATTGACCATGGCAAAATAAGAATTAGATAACTGGTGACCCGCATCAGCACGATCCGCAAAAGGATTAAAAAAGGCACTAAAGCGCTTGGCTACATAGCCAAATACTGGAATTTTTGAAAAGGTCTCAACACCGATTAGACTGATAGTGGTCAAGACAAAGACAGAAGCGGCAGATACGAGCGCCAGAATGGTTGAAAACCAGCGATAAGCGATTCCACTAACTGTATACATAATCAAGGAAACTAAGACTAAAATAGTCGCATTTCCTAAATCAGGGAAAATTCCCAAACTTCCAATCAGAACTAGGAGAACGAATCGCCAATCATTAAAAGCACGGGGAAGCCATTGATTTTGAGTCAAAACTTGAAAATCATAAATAGCTATTTCTTCTTGCTGTTTGGAGAAGCGGTGAGCCAAATACCAAATAATAATGATTTTTAAGTACTCAGCTGGCTGAATAGTTACTCCTGCAACCGAAATCCAACCGTATGCCCCGTTTACGGAAATACCAATAAAACGAGCTAAGAACAATAAAAGCATTTCTATCAATATAACTAAAATGATTAGTCGCTCATTTCTCAAAAAATCTAGTCTCAATTTATAAATTAAGGCAATCAGTATCAAACTAACAATCCAAAAGATTCCTTGGTTTCGAACCAATTGCAAGGCGCTCTTGCCTTCTTCAATTAAAATAGCGCTGGTGGTCGAATAGACCACAATCAAGCCCAAAATAGATAAAAGCAAGTAGGGAATCAAGATGGAATAATTTAATAAGTGCCTCTTACTAATCTTCATAGTATCACCACTCTAGTAGGATACAGACAAATCTGTTCCAAATTCCGTTTTATTTTCTAGTTTTGATTGCTATTATACCATTTTTTCAGAAAGAAAAAAACTCTTACCTTACAATCCTTCGAATTTTACTGTTTTTACAGAATCATTTCCAGACTCAAGTTCAAAAAATACAAACCTCAAAAGAGATTTGTATTGATTTGGACTATTCGTTTGATGTACTACTGCTTGAGCTTGAATCTCCACCACCGATATATTGGGTAAAGATATTTTGGAAGGCTTGGTCCTTAACCTTGATATTGGCTGCTTGTAATTCTTTTCCGATAATGCTTTGAACAAATGTTGAATCATTTTGTTTTTGAGTCAAGATAACAGTTTTTAATTTTTCTTTATAGTCATCAATATTAGATGATTTTTCTGTTTTCTTAATGAGTTTTACAATGTAATATTGGCTACTGTAGGCTTGTGTGCCAGTTGCTGTAATCACATCAGAAATGCCATTTACATCTAAAGCGAAAGCGGCTTTCTTGACTTGCTCAGGTACTTCCGTTGAAGCAGAATCAAAGGTAATTTCTCCACCATTTGCTTTTGTTTTTTCATCAGTTGAGTTATCTTTGGCTAATTGAGCAAAATCAGCACCTTCTGCCTTGGCTTTTTCGAGAACTTCTTTGGCCTTATCTTCATTATCAAGACGGATGATTTGAACCGTTACATCTGGAGTGTATTCGTCAAAGGCCTTCTTGTAAGCATCATCTGTCAATTCAGCTTCTGCTGCCTTCTTAACTGCCAACTCAACTAATTTACTTGTACGAATTTGAGCTTTACGTGTTTCAAGAGTCATACCCGCTTGTGACAAGACACGTTGGTAGTTTTCGCCATATTGTTTTTCTTCTTCGGCAATAGTATCATCAACCTCTTTATCATCAAGCTCTGAGCCATATTGTTTTTCAAAAACTTTTTGGATGGTCATATTTAACAAGACTTGTTGGGCTGAAGGGTTGCTTTTCACTTGCTCATAAAATTGATGTTCTGTGATGACATCCCCTTTCATGCTGATAAGGTCTGCCCCTTCTGAACCTTTCGAACAAGCTGCTAAAGTTGCTACTGATAATAGTGTGATGGCACCTGCCAATAGTTTTTTCTTCATGTCTACTCCTTTGAGATAAGTGTTACTCTATCTATTTTACTATATTTTCTTAAATTTTTCTGAAAATCATTCGCTGTCAGGCAATTGAACATCTGCTACATTTTTACGAAGCATGAGAATGCCATCTCCCAGAGGTACTAATGTTGCGGTGAGTCCTGGATTGTCTAAGGTTGCGTCAAATAGTCTTTGAAGTCCTCGATAGATGGTTCGCTGACCTCGACGGACTTCCATAATGTCCTTGGCAACATCACCGCCTTGAAAAATATCATCCAAGACAACCACACCTCCAACTTCCAAATGTTTGAGGATTTCTGGCAGAAAGACGATGTATTTAGACTTGGCTGAATCCATAAAGACGAAATCATAAGACTCTGTCAAGGTTGATAAGACATCTACCGCATCTCCTTCTAGGAGAGTGATTTGCTTACGACTATCAAACTGGGCAAAATTTTCCTTGGCAAAACCAATCATTTCTGGATTGCGGTCAATGGTTGTAATCTTAGCATTTTGCGCATGTTCTGCCATCAAAAGGGCAGAAAAACCAATAGCCGTCCCAATTTCCAGAATGTTTTTAGGTTGCATGGTTTGCATGAGAAAACGGAAATAAGCAACCGTTTCATGGGGAATGATGGGAATATTTTCCTTACGGGCAAAGTCTTCCAATTCTTTCAAATCGCCTGTGACTTGCTTTTGACGCTGACGCATCAAGTCCACAATTTCTTCCTTGACAACAGGACGACGCATGTTATGGTTGGCATTTTTACTATACGATTCAACCATCTTATGCCAATCCCAATTTTTCAACAAGGGCTTCAAACTCATTTAAACGACGTTCGAAGACTGCAAAGGCATCGTTGAGGTAGTCTTCCTTCTCCATATCAACACCAGCTTTTCTCATGACATTGAGTGGATAGTCAGACTTACCTGCCTTGAGGTAGTCGATATAGCGGTCACGGTCTTCTTGACTACCATGGACAATCTTTTCAGCCAAGGCTGAGGCTGCTGCAAAGCCTGTTGAATATTGGTATACATAGTAGTTATAGTAGAAGTGTGGAATGCGTGCCCACTCGTATTGGATTTCAGGATTGTCTTCCTTACTCAAACCATAATACTCTTGGTTCAAGTCTGCGTAGAGTTTATTTAGGAAATCGCTTGTCAAGACTTGACCATTTTGATCCGCTTGGTGAATGGCGTGTTCAAACTCAGCAAATTGAGTTTGGCGGAAAACTGTTCCACGGAAACCATCTAGGAAGTTATTGAGGATAGCAAAGCGCGTTGCGTCGTCTTCCACTTCTTCCAATAATTTCTCCGTCAAGATATTTTCATTGGTCGTTGAGGCAATCTCAGCCAAGAAGATCGAATAATCTCCGTAAACATAAGGTTGCGTTTCACGAGTATAGCTTGAATGCATACTGTGACCTGTTTCATGAACAAGAGTAAAGAGATTGTCCAAATTGTCCTGCCAGTTAAGAAGCATAAAGGCATTGGTATCGTAAGAACCACCAGAGTAAGCCCCTGAACGCTTGCCTTGATTTTCATAAACGTCAATCCAACGCTCACTAAAGGCACGTTTAACACGGCTCAAGTAATCCTCACCCAAGACTGCCAAGGCATCTTCTGCCTTTTTCAAGGCTTCTTGGTAGGTAAAACTATATTCAACAGATGAAAGTGGTGTGTAGACATCGTACATCTTGAGATCTGAAATTCCCAAGATTTTTGAACGAAGTTCAAGGTAACGATGCAAGAGGGGTAAATGCTTGCGAACTGCTGCTACTAAATTGTCATAAACACTTTCTGGAACAAAATTGGCTGCTAGGGCTGCATGACGAGCACTCTTGTAATTGCGAACTTTGGCACGGTAGTTTTGAACCTTAACATTGGTTTGCAAGGTTTTAGCATAGGTATGTTGGAATTGTTGATAAGTCGCATAAAGAGCTTGATAGGCACCACGACGCACCTCACGATTTTTAGACTCCATCAAACGTGTGTAAGTCCCATGAGATAGCTGAACTTCCTTACCATCATCGTCAAGAACATAAGGGAACACAATATCCGCATTGTCCAAGATAGCGAAGGTTTCACTTGCTGAACCAAAGATTTCTCCAGCTCCAGCCAATAATTCTTCTTCACGTTGTGATAGAACGTGTTCCTTACCTTGCAAAAGCTTGTCGAAATAGTGTTGATAAACCTGCAATTTTGGTTGAGCTTCTAAAAAGTCAGCATACTGCTTTTCACTGATTTCCATAAATTCAGGTTCATAGAATGAAAAGGCTTGGTCTAGCTGACTGTAGAGAGTCATGGCCTTGGCATAGTACTCTTGGTACTTGGCTTCACGTGTATCCTGGTCATTTTTCATATGAGCATAAACGTAAAGCTTCTCCATATGGCGTTCCATTTCAAGAGAAACTTCAGTGATTTCGAGTAGGCTATCCGCACTATCTAGGAGATGGCCTTCATACTGGCCTACTGTCTCCAATTGTTCTGTTAAATCTTTTAAGGCTTCTTCCCAAGCCTGGTCAGTTGGGTAGATCGTTGATAGATCCCATGTATCTTTTTCATTTATTTCATGTCTTTGTAATACCATTAGATTCCTCCATCCTTTCTATTCTACCATATTTTTCAAGAAATATTGCTGATAAAAGGCTGGTGGATAGAGCTTTTGCCAATCATTTTGAGGATTTTCTTGATAATAGGTGAAAAAGTGCTGATAATAGCTATTCAAGTCTTGTTCAATCTGGAAAAATTTGCCCACTAGTGGTCTAATTTGGGGATACCATGCTTTTAGCTCATAAGTCAGGATATTCTCTCCCTTTTGATAGGCTTCTGCTTGTTCTTTCATCCAAAAAGGATTTTGATAATACAATTGTTGCCGGATATAGCGACAGATGTCCTTATCCTCAGAAACTGTAAAATGAGATATTTTTTGTTTCTTATAGGGAAGACGCAATATCTCCAGTAGACTAGCCTGACCATAGGGAAATTCCTTAATCTGATAATGGAGTTTGCCTCGGAGATCCTGGTAAATCAGGTATTTAAGCCTTAAAACCTGTTTTCCCTTGTCTACTTCCCAAATATAAAAGCCCATATTTTGACTGAAATAAAGAAAACCTTGTTGTAGACGAGTCAATCGCTCCTTGAGCCACAGTTTTTCTCCCAGCAACCACAGTACTTGGTAACCCTGACTACGATAGCCCTCACTACGCTCTTTAAGAATTTTTTGAGGCAAGGGACTACACTGAACTTCTAAAGCTAGATTGCCATTTACAAATACATCTGCAATCTGTTTAAGCTCTGGAAGCGGGTATTCTAATTGCACCTCAGCCTCTGTCTTCAACCAATGATAGAGGACTTCCTTATTGGACAGGTGTTCTGGACTTTCATTTTCAGAGGAATAATCACAGTCTTTTAAAGATTTATGTGCAAAATGGGTCCGGACACTTGGTCCTTGACGCAAACGGAGCTGACCTGCACAAGCTGGGCAGGTGTAGGCTTGATTCTCCAGCTTATCCTCTAACACATTTACCAACTCTCCCCTAGCATCTCTCGCAACAAACATGATTTTCCCCCTTTTCTATATTATTCGTAAAAAAAGAAAAAAGATCAGGAAATTTCCTAATCTTCATCACTCTATAATTTTAGAGTTGCAAGCGACTTTCAAGAGCTTGTGTCAACACTTCAGAATAGTTCACTTTCTCACGATCTGCAAGTCTGACTAGCCACTCTGGAACCGTAACATTTTTTCGAATCGCTTTATTATTCTTTACGAAAGGCAAGGGATTGACCTGAATCAAAGTCACAAATCCATCAGAAGCTTTCAACATAGAAATGTCACTAGGAGTAGGTAGAGCCAATCCTTCATCAATATAAGAAGCTAAAACACTCTCAAGCATTTCCCGAGCATTTTTCATTGCAAGTTCAATCGTTGCTCCTTCAGTCCCGCCTCCAAATTCAGGAAATTCAACCCAGTATCCAGTGCCTTCTTTATGAAAAATAGCAGGATAAGATTTTAGCATAATACACCTCCACAATTTCCAAATCAACTATAATCCCAAATCTTTTAATATTTTTCTCTCTAGACCTTTTCCTAAATCCTCATTACCGTGAACTGGAATAGTGACAAGATAGGGAACCCCTTCTTTCTTAAAATGATGATGACTTCCTCTCTTACGTACTTCAATCCATCCATTTGCAAGAGCTAATACTCTTCGAAAATCAAATTCAAACCACGTCAGCTTATCCTTGCCGTACTCAAGTACAGCCTGCGGCCAGCTTCCTAGTTTGCTCTTTGATTTTCATTGAGTATAATTTTACCATTTCCTTACCTGTGATTGTCATTTATGGTCACCTTTCTAGCTAAAATTATACTTATAATGCGTATTTTTGTCAATTCTTCTATCTTATCTATTCGTAAAAAAGAAAAAAGATCAGGAAATTCTCCTAATCTTCATGTATGTTTACTTGATTTTCTTAGCTAGCATGGTCGCAAAGCGTAGTTGAATACGATTGCCATTCTCATCGCGACGGTGCAAATGGCCTGGATTTTCATTGTACTTGACCAATTCCCAGTCCTTGTAATAGTTCGCTAGTTCGCCTTCCTTAAAGGTGAATGGGAAGTTAACTGAGCAAGGATAATCCTCCGTGTCCATGGCACAAACGATAAGGTTATAGCCACCGACCGCGGTTTTCTCCTGCATGTTTTTGATAATTGCAGGAATGCAATCTGCTTGCAGAAACATCAAAACAACTGTCGATACGATGAAATCATACTCTTGACCAATGCTAGCTGAATTGATATCGTAAAGACCAACAGGCATGTCCAAATCTTCCTGCTCAACAATGCTTTGCAAGATTTCAAGGGCCAGTTCATTTTGATCCACAGCTGTCACATCGAAACCTTGCTGGGCTAGAAAGAGTGCATTACGACCTTGACCACAGCCCAAATCCAAGGCTTTCCCTGGTTTTACTGACTGCATGGCCTCTAGAACCTCTGAATGAACAGGATTGGTATTGTATTTCTTAGGGAAATAATCCTCAGGTTTACAATAAAATTCCAAATACCATTCCACATCATCTGTGGCAGCCTCCACTCGATGCCAAGCTTGAGGTTGTGCCATGGGATTGTCGGCTCCTGCTTCAAAGAGATGTTCAGCTAGAACCTCACCATCCTCTGTCAATTCAATAAACTTGAGAGTTCCCTTCAAAACAGTAATTTTCCCCCAAGTCCCAACCTTGGTATTGTGTTTCTGCTGAACAGCCTCTGGCATGGTTTCTTTAGTCCATAAAGGCATGCGTTTATAGGCAACTAATTTTTCCATTTTCATTTCCTCTTTTTATCGCTGATTAACAGCTTTCATCACGCGCGCAATGTCTCGATTTTGTTCACGACGTTTGATAGACTCCCGTTTGTCGTAGTCATGCTTCCCTTTAGCTAGGCCTAAAAGGAGCTTGGCATAGCCATCTTTAATATAGACTTTTAGGGGAACCAGGGTCATTCCTGTTCCTTTAGTCTCTTGTTCCAACTTTTGGATTTGCTTTTTATGGAGTAAGAGTTTGCGACGGCGTTCTGGTTCTTGATTCCAGATATTACCCTCTTCGTAAGGAGCGATGTGAACATTGCTCAACCAGACTTCTCCATTTTTTACTTGGGCAAAGCCATCTTTGAGATTGATTCGAGCAGCTCGTACACTCTTGATTTCAGTTCCAGTCAGGACCATCCCTGCCTCTAGCGTATCTACGATTGTATAGTCATGACGCGCCTTTTTATTTTGTGCGACGACCTTTCCCTCGCCCTTTGCCATGCTTAACTCCTTTCTTAGCTACTTCCTTATAAAAAGGTTTCTTTCCTTTTTTCTTCTTGTCTTTTTGTGAATGCTTGCGCTTATCATTTGAGCGTCCTGATTTTCTCTTGTCTTCCTTCTTATCTGAACGACGACTTGAACCACGCCCTCTGTCACTACGATTAGACTGTTTCAAGCCTTTTTCGATCACATCAAACTCACTTGGAATGTAAGAGAAGTCAATTTCACCTGTCATCTTATCAGCTCTTTCAACGCGAATACGAATTTGTTGACCTACACGGAAGGTTGTTCCTGATTTCTCCCCACGAAGGGTCAAATCACGCTCATTGAAATGATAAAATTCAGGTAGATTGGTGAGGTGAATCAAGCCTTCAACTGTGTTTGGCAATTCGACAAAGAGACCGAATTTGACAATACTTGATACAACTGCATCGTACTCGTCACCCACGTATTCTTCCATATACTCAGCCTTTTTCATGGCTTCGACTTCACGCTCGGCCTCGATAGCACGACGCTCACGGTTTGAGGACTGGGTTGCAATCTCTGGGATTACTTGCTCAAAATGCTCTGCTATTTCCTTAGAACGGCCGTAATCACGAATCATACGGTGAACAAGAAGGTCTGGATAACGGCGAATCGGACTGGTAAAGTGAGTGTAATAATCAGCCGCTAATCCATAGTGGCCGTGATTGTGCTCCGAATAGCGAGCCTGCTGCATAGAGCGAAGAAGCATCATGGACAATACATCTGCATAAGGTTCTCCCTCAACAGCACGCATGATGTCTTGGAGAGCCTCCTGGCTAATCTCACTGGCAGTTCCATAAATGCGCAAGCCAAAACTCGAAGCATAATCAATAAACTTTTGAACCTTTTCAGCCTTAGGCTCCTCGTGAATCCGATAGATAAAAGGCAAATCCAGCTTGCTAAAATGCTCGGCAACTGTTTCATTGGCCATCAACATAAAGGACTCAATCATGCGCTCGGCAATTCCACGCTGACGAAGAACGATATCAACAGGCTTACCTTGTTTATCAACCAAAATCTTGGCTTCATTGGTATCGAAATTGAGGGCTCCACGTTTCACACGCATGTTTTCTAAAATTTCATGGAGCTTGGCCATAAGTTCTATACTAGGAACAATTTTCTGATACTCTTGTCTCTTCTCCTCGTCACCTGCTAAGATATCATTGACATCACTATAGGTCATACGAAAACTGGTCTTGATAACCGTTTGTGTAATAGTGTAGTTGACCACACGACCATGTTTATCAATCTCCATAATGGCAGACTGGGTCAGACGGTCAACTTGAGGATTAAGGGAGCAAATGCCATTTGACAGTCGTTCTGGAAGCATTGGAACCACACGGTCTGTCACATAGACTGAAGTCGCACGGTTAAGGGCTTCCTTATCAAGGACAGAACCCTCGGTCACATAGTAGGAAACATCTGCGATGTGAACTCCAAGCTCCAGATTGCCATTTTTCAAGGCCTTGATATGCACTGCATCATCCAAGTCCTTGGCATCTGCACCGTCAATGGTAAAGATAATCTCATCTCTTAGATCCAGACGACCTTCCATATCCTTTTGAGACGGAGCATCCGGCACACTTTCTGCTTCCTTAACAACTGCATCTGGAAATTCTGAGACAATGTCCATAGACTCCAAAACTTCAAGGACATCAATTCCGACATCCGTTGAATGCCCCACCACATCAAGGACGCTCGCGACAAAGAAATCATGTTTCTTGCTTGGGTATTTGTCGATAAAGACCTTGAGAACTTCTGTTCCTTCTAGTTTAAGGGCAGGTTTCTTAACATAAATCGGTTGGCTGATTTTCTGGTTTTTCGAACGGATGTAACCAGCATACTTAGGTTTTTCCTGATCCAGAACTATTTGACCGACAACGGTTGTTAAGCTACGTTCTAGGATATCAATAATTTTTGCTTCCGCTGCTGTTCCCTTGTTTCGGTCAGCGACTTTTTTGATGACGACCTCAACGGTATCACCATCAATAGCATAGTTGACATCGTTTTTTCCTACAAAAAGGTCGTCCTCTTCCCCTTCCAGACTGACAAAGCCAAAGCCATTTTTATGGGCATGAAAAATCCCCTTGAGGGTAATCTCATGTTTTTTCTTAACTTCCAAGGTCAGACTGCCATCTTCTTCAAAGCGTATCTGGTGCTTTCTTTCCATTAGGGACAAGGTTTTAATCAACTCACGAAAATCCTTGGAACCGTCTTTTCCCAAAGCTTGAGCCAAGTCATTGACAGTCACCCTTCCCTTATCTTGTAAATATTCTTTTATTCTATCTTTCATATTTTCTTTCTAGATTTTTTAATTTTCTTTTACTGTAAAACCTTCTCAAACATCCTTTAAAAATAAAAAGAGGCAAAGACCTAGTCCTGCCCATTATTTTCTTATCTACTTGATAATACCGTCAATGCTAAGGCAATGGCTAGCCAGAAAAAGACTAAAATCCCTGTCAAACGCTGCATTACAGCTTCAAAACCGCGTGCTTTACTGCGTTCAAACAAATCACCTGAGCTGGCATCAAATACATTGCTGGATTGGTTTTTGGTTGGTTGCATGAAAATCGCAATCACAATCACAACAGATAATACTAATAAAATGGTTAATAATAGGTTATACATATCAAACTCCTTAAAATCCTTATTATTTTACCATAAAATCTACTTAGATTCAAGATGTAGGGTTACTTTTCTTTCCTTGGGACAATACTTTAAAACCTCAATCTTGTCTGGATGGGTTTTTGAATTTTTACTGGTTAGGTAATTGATACTGCCACAAGAGGAGCATTTGAGATTAATTTTTACTCGCACTAGATTTCCTTTACTTTTAATAATGTTCGAAATTGAAGCAGGTTAAAGAGACAACTAAAGGCAACACAAAGGCTTGTCGCATAAAAGACTGCATGGTAGCCAAATTGTCCTGCTACTGCAGAACCTGCCATAGGACCAACGACACCACCCAGATAAAAGAATACCTGATTGAAGGCAAAGACCCTCGAAATGCCGGCTTTGGGAGTCATTTTGCTGAGTAGCGCATTGACCCCGGGAATCAGCGCACCGGTTCCCAAGCCAAAGAGGAATCGATAGAGTCCCAGTTGGAGGGGGCTAGAAGCATTGGCGCAGAGGAGATAGATGATGACTGAATAAAACTGGGCGACAACCAAGAGACGATGATTGCCCACCTTGTCACCTAGCTTGCCCATAACTCCCGCACTCATCATACTGGAAAAGCCCATACTGGATACAATCAAACCAGATACAAAAAGAAGATTCTCTGTCTGCCCTAAGTCACGCACATAAAGAGCCAAAATAGGACCAATCGATTGGGCTGAAAATTGGATGACAAAACTGGTTAAAAAGAGATTGACCAAAAGATAGGGATATTTGACCGATGTAAATAATTCCTTTGTTGGAATAGCCCTTTCCTTGGCTACTGGTTGAAAATCTTCCTTGATAAAGCAAATAGTCAAAATAGCAGCTAAAAATAAAAAACTACCAACCAGTAAGAAAACCGTACGAATGCCAAATAATTCTGCGATAAAGCCACCAATAAAAGGACCAGTTAGAGTACCTGCAACTACGCCTGTAGACAGAGTACCTAAGGCAGAGCCTGATTTCTCCTTGGGAACCTGACTGGCTATCAGGGCTGTTGCATTAGGAACAAAACCTGCAAATACACCATTCAGTAAACGAAGAAAGATTAGCCAATAGATATTTGGGACAAAGGCTAAGCCTCCCATAGTAATGGTCATGGCAAGTCCAGCTCGAATCATCATGGGTTTTCTTCCGTATTTGTCAGCAAGGATTCCCCAGATAGGAGAAAAGAGCGCCGCGGAAATAGCAGATACAGAAATAGCCAAGCCTGCATAAAAAGCAGCTTGCTCACTCCCAACACCTAGATTTTCCACAAAAATGGGCATAAAGGGCACAACCAAAGAAATACTGGCTCCTGTCAGAAAATTACCAAACCAGGCAATGCGCAAATTATCCTTCCAGTTAATCTCTGTCATCTTGTGCACCTCCCTCGAGAAGGATACGCACTTGAGTAAGAAGCTGGTCCAGATTTCCATTGTTATCTAAAACATGACTAGCCAAATCTTTCTTTTTCTCTAAAGGCCACTGGGCTGCCAGACGAGATTCAGCTTCATTTTTGGACAAGTGGTCTCTTTTCATTAAACGTTCTACTTGGACATCTCGATCCACATAGACCAACCATGTCTCATCAAACCAAGCGCTGTAGTCCTGTTCAAAAAGCAAGGGAATATCCATGAAAAAGATAGCTTCTGTCTGAGCCAACTGGTCTCTCAAAGTAGCCAGTTCTTCACGAATAATCTCCCCTTGGATTCGTTTAGACCATTCCCGTTCATCAGGATTTGAAAAGATGAGACTAGCTAGGAGAGGGCGATTGAGTTCTCCGTTTTCTAGAATGATTTCTTGACCAAAGTGCTGGACTAGAGCCTCAAACAGACGACCACCAGATTTCTGTAGCTGGTGTACAACTGCGTCAGCATCCACCACTTGAAAACCTTGTTTTCTTAAAAAATTTGTCACAGTTGACTTACCAGAGGCAATTCCTCCTGTGATTCCAATGATTTTTCCCATCAGTCCCTCCTTTGACAGTTTGGACAAAAGTGGGTTCCACGTCCGCCTAGTTGAATTTTCTCAATCACAGTTCCACAGCGTGAGCATTTTTGACCAGCCTTGTCATAGACCTGATGAAAATCCTGCATGGTTCCGTCTTCCCCAAAGGCATTGGTATAAGTCCGAATGGTCGAGCCACCTTTTTCAACAGCCTGACCCAATACAGCAATGGTCTGGTCATGAATGGCTGACGCTTCTGCTGCAGTCAAAGTCTGAGAAGGTCTTGCTGGATGAACCTGAACTCGCCAGAGAACCTCATCCACATAGATATTGCCAAGACCAGCAACCAAGGTCTGGTCTAGGAGATGGGATTTGATAGGCTTTTTGGACTTGGTAAGAGCAGTTTGAAAGACCTGCAAATTAAAATCCTGCTCTTTCGGCTCCGGACCTAGTTTTTTAGAAATAAAGTAGGCTTTCAAAAGGTCAGGCGCCAAGAGTTCCATAGTACCAAACTTGCGAACATCCTCATAAACAAGCGTGCCACCATCCTCAAACTGGAAGAAAACATGGGCATGCTTGCGTTCAGGAACTTGGTTCGGATAATAAAAATACTTGCCCTCCATCCGTAAATGGGAAATCAAGACCTTGTCTGTCAGGTAAAAAAGCAAATATTTGCCACGACGTCCCATTGACTCAACAATCTGACCAGGCACTTCCTTTTGAAACTCGTCCAGATTTGTCTTAATCATCTTGGGATAGCGAATTTCTATACTCGAAATTTTCTTACCTAGAATCAATTTTTCTAAGCCACGACGAACCGTTTCAACTTCAGGTAATTCAGGCATAAGTCCTCCTTCTGTAAAAACAAGAAGCAGGCATGAGCCCACCTCTACTTAATATTCTTTTTCATTATAGCCAAAGTCAGCCAAATCTAGTTTTTTATCGCGCCAGTTTTTCTTGACCTTGACCCATGTTTCTAGGAAGACCTTGTCTCCTAGCATGAGTTCGATATCACGACGGGCCATACTACCGATTTTCTTAAGCATAGCGCCACCTTTACCGATGATAATGCCTTTTTGACTATCGCGCTCAACCATGATAGTTGCACGGATATGCACCTTGTCTGTCTCTTCGTCTCGTTTCATAGAATCCACAACTACTGCTACCGAATGCGGAATCTCTTCACGAGTTAGGTGCAAGACTTTCTCACGGACCATCTCTGAAACCAAGAAACGTTCTGGATGGTCTGTGATTTGATCAGACGGGAAATACTGGAATCCTTCATCCAAATTTTCACTCAAAATATCCACTAGACGAGACACATTATTCCCCTGAAGAGCTGAGATTGGAACAATTTCCTTGAAGTCCATTTGGTTACGGAAATCATCGATCTGAGATAAAAGCTGGTCTGGGTGAACCTTATCGATTTTATTCACCACCAAAATCACAGGAACCTTAGCAACCTTGAGACGCTCGATAATCATGTCGTCTCCCTTACCACGCGCTTCATCAGCAGGCACCATGAAAAGAACGGTGTCCACTTCGCGAAGGGTACTGTAGGCAGACTCAACCATGAAATCTCCGAGAGCTGTTTTAGGTTTGTGAATCCCTGGTGTGTCGATAAAAACGATTTGTTCCTTATCAGTCGTGTAAATTCCCATGATTTTATTGCGCGTTGTCTGCGCCTTATCACTCATGATGGCAATCTTTTGCCCCATGACATGATTTAAAAAAGTTGACTTCCCAACATTGGGACGTCCTAAAATGGCTACAAAGCCTGATTTAAAAGTCATAATTTCCTCTTACTGTTTAAAATAATAAATCCCAGATTCGTGGGAGAAAAATCAATGCGCCTGTTAAGGCTGCGAAAAGAGAGACCACTAATACCGCGCCAGCCGCCATATCCTTGGCATTTTTAGCCAGCATGGAAAAGTGATAATGACTGGCCAAATCCACCACATTTTCAATAGCAGAATTGATAATTTCAAAGGCTACTACCAAGAAAATGCTCAATAGGAGAAAGAGCCATTCGATTCGTGACACCTGAAAAACAAAACCTGCAAGAATGACTACAAGAGCCGTTACTGCATGTTTTCGCATATTGCGTTCTTCCTTGATAGCAGTAAAAATTCCTGTGAGAGCAAATTCTAAACTGGATATCAGGTCACGATTTTTCCATTTTCGTTTATTGTCTTGTGAGTCCATAGGCTGTCAAAATTTCTTCTTGTAAACCGAACATCTCTGCTTCTTCTTCCGGAGTGTAGTGATCATAGCCGTTGATATGTAAAAAGCCGTGTACTGCCAAGAAGCCCATCTCACGCTCAAAGCTATGGCCATATTCCTCGGCCTGCTCATGAGCCTTATCAATAGAGATGAACAGTTCCCCAATATAGGCATCAAACTCAGACATCATCTCTGCCAATTCCGGATTTTCAAGCAAATCTTCCTCGTCAAAGGCAATTTCCAATTCTGGTTTATACTCAAGGCTGATGACATCTGTCGGACGGTCTGTGTCACGGTACTCAAGATTGAGTTCATGACTACGCTCGTTAGTCACAAAGGTAACTGCCATCTCCTTGTCTTCTTTGCCTAATTTTTGGGCTGCAAATTCCAAAATTTCTTGGGTTTGTTGCAACATTTCTTTTGAAACTTGACCAGTTTCATCTACCATTTCAATATACATGTGCTTCTCGTTTCTCTTTACTTGGCTTTATTATACCACATTTCCATGATTTTATTCTACCTTTTTGATATAATACTATGGAATACAATCACAAGGAGAGAACGATGTCATTTGACGGATTTTTTTTACACCACATGGTTGAGGAATTACGAAGAGAGTTAGTGAACGGTCGCATCCAGAAAATCAATCAGCCTTTTGAACAAGAGTTGGTCTTGCAAATCCGCAGCAATCGCCAAAGTCATCGCCTGCTCCTCTCTGCCCATCCAGTTTTTGGACGCATTCAGCTGACCCAAACGACTTTTGAAAATCCAGCCCAACCTTCCACCTTTATCATGGTTTTGAGAAAATATTTGCAGGGTGCCCTGATTGAGTCGATTGAGCAAGTGGAAAATGACCGTATTGTGGAAATTACAGTTTCCAATAAAAACGAGATTGGAGACCATATCCAGGCTACCTTGATTATCGAGATTATGGGTAAACACAGTAATATTCTACTGGTTGATAAAAGTAGCCACAAAATCCTCGAAGTCATTAAACACGTCGGCTTTTCACAAAATAGCTACCGTACCTTGCTTCCTGGGTCGACCTACATTGCTCCGCCAAGTACGGAATCTCTCAATCCTTTTACGATCAAGGACGAGAAACTCTTTGAAATCCTGCAAACACAGGAAACGACAGCTAAAAATCTTCAAAGCCTCTTTCAAGGTCTGGGACGCGATACAGCAAATGAATTGGAAAGGATACTGGTTAGTGATAAACTATCTACTTTCCGTAACTTTTTCAATCAAGAAACCAAACCCTGCTTGACTGAGACTTCCTTCAGTCCAGTTCCTTTTGCAAATCAGGTGGGAGAGCCTTTTGCCAGTCTTTCTGATTTGCTGGACACCTACTATAAGGATAAGGCTGAGCGAGACCGCGTCAAACAACAAGCCAGTGAACTCATTCGCCGTGTTGAAAATGAACTTCAAAAAAATCGCCATAAGCTGAAAAAACAAGAAAAAGAGTTACTGGCGACAGACAATGCGGAGGAATTTCGTCAAAAAGGGGAATTGCTAACAACCTTCCTCCACCAAGTGCCTAACGACCAAGACCAGGTTATCCTAGACAACTACTACACCAACCAACCGATCACCATTGCGCTTGATAAGGCCTTGACTCCCAACCAGAATGCCCAACGCTATTTTAAACGGTATCAGAAACTCAAAGAAGCTGTCAAATACTTGACTGATCTGATTGAGGAAACCAAGGCAACCATTCTCTATCTGGAAAGTGTGGAGACTGTGCTCAACCAAGCTGGACTAGAAGAAATTGCCGAAATCCGTGAAGAATTGATCCAAACCGGATTTATCCGAAGAAGACAGCGAGAAAAAATCCAGAAACGCAAAAAGCCAGAACAGTATCTGGCCAGTGATGGCAAAACCATCATCTATGTCGGTCGCAACAACCTACAAAATGAGGAGCTAACCTTTAAAATGGCCCGCAAGGAAGAACTTTGGTTCCATGCCAAGGACATTCCTGGAAGTCATGTTGTCATCTCAGGAAATCTAGACCCATCTGATGAAGTCAAAACAGACGCAGCAGAGCTGGCCGCCTACTTCTCTCAAGGTCGCCTGTCAAATCTGGTTCAGGTAGATATGATTGAAGTCAAGAAACTCAACAAACCAACTGGCGGAAAACCCGGCTTTGTCACTTACACAGGACAAAAGACCCTCCGTGTCACACCAGACCCCGAAAAAATCTCATCCATGAAAAAATCCTGATTTAACTTAAAATCAGGATTTTTAGCTTAGACTCAAATCATATCCAATTATAGGACTAATCTTTGCCACCTAGTTTTTCATTGATTTTCATCATCACACTAGCAATTTTTTCGCCCCAATATGGGTCTGAGGCATATTCCATATTCATACCAGACGCCTTATTTCCAAGGAAAGTTCTGCCCCTATCGATATAATTTTCCTTAATCCACTTGGTTGCACCTAAAATTCCCTTATCCACATCATCAAATGTCTTGGCAGAAAGGTAAGGGGTCGTGTCATAGGCTGTAATTCCAAAGAAATTATTCTTATCTTTGGCAATCTTACTTCGTCCCCAATCACTTTCTAAAGCACTATGGGCAAGGAGGTAAAGGGCATTGATATGGTAATGTTCTTCAGCTTCCTTAAAGGTAGCTCCCTTATTTTCCAAGAGACTATTGTCAATATTTAACAAACTAAATACCTTATCCAAATCTTCAGCACTGTAGTTTGTAGCCTCTGTCAAATCTTTGAAAAGGAAGGGATTCTCAAGGTTAAAACCATCAAAATGCAGCCCATCTGCCGAATAATATTTCTTGCCTACTTCCATATCAGAAAGATGAGAAGCTACTGGGATACTAGCATTCTGAGCCACATAGTGATAAAAACGGTGTCCATCACTCTCATAATAAGGGATAAAGTCCTTACTAGCATCCAGCGCTTGTAAATCTTCTGTTTTCATATAGCCTGACAAACCAGAAATAGTAATAGCCAGGCGCTTGTCATCACTTTTTCTATCCTTATCTAGCCAGACGACACTACCTTGCGATATATAGGAGAGCTTTTCACCATCTGCATTATAAACATTTGCTGTGACAGGCACTACTTGATAATAAGCAGCATTTTCATTTGTAGCTTTTTCTCCAAGCCATTTACCGTCGCTTCCAAGCTGATAACCTTCTACTGTCTCATTTTTCGCCATGTAGCCACCGGATTTGAAGTAGTACCAGGCTTGACCTTTAGAATCGTATAACCATTCTTTCTCAGCCATTTTACCATCAGATTTGATGTAAAACCATGACTCCTTATCCCAAATCCATTCATTGGCTGCCATATAGCCTCCCGATTTTAGATAATAATAGTGACCATTTTCGAAAATCCATTCTTTGTCAGCATGATTTCCAGTTTCTTTGATGTAAAACCAAGATTGGTATTGTTTGTCAAAAAGCCAACCTTGCTGTACTTTGGCGCCACTGGCATTCACATAAGCCTGGTCAATCCACTGACTTGTCAGTAGATAACCACCGGATTTGAAATAATAGTCCTTCCCTTTAATTTTGAGCCATTCTTTCTCTGCGTGCTCTCCATCTGCTTTGATATAAAACCAAGCGTCGTATTGAGAATCATAGACCCAGTCTTCGATTACTTTGGCACCTGTTGCACCAACATAGGAAGTTCCTACCCAAGCATTTCTTTTCATCTTTCCATTTTGGTCAAGATAATAGAAGGCTCCCTTGTCTTCTATCCATTCTGACTTGGCCATATAGCCACCAGATTTGAGATAAAAATAGTCGTCACCTTGTTTCAGCCATTCATTTTCAGCATAGTTGGCATCTGCTTTTATATAAAACCAAGATTGATAATGAGCATCAAAAACCCACTCATTGGCTGCTTGACTGCCATCTGCTTTCAGGTATTGTTTTCCTTGCCAAGTACCATCACTGGCCATTACACTGTCTGGTCTAGCTAAGAAAAATAGCAGGGCTAAAAAAATAAATCTTACTTTCTTCATTAACCTTCTTCCTCTGTTCTTATTTATTTTATTGTACCAAAATTCTCTGAAATTCATATTACAAACTAATAAAAAATCAAGAACAGATTGATTGCAGTTTACCTCAGAGACTCTTTTACTTCCTTGCGGAGATTTTCCAGACTGCTAATGCCGTATTTATCCATGACTTTTGGTAGCTTTTCGATGATATCAGGACAGGCATATGGATTGGTAAAGTTGGCTGTTCCAACTCCGATTGCAGATGCTCCAGCCAGATACATTTCTAGGGCAGATTCAGCCGAATCCACTCCCCCCATTCCAATGATAGGCAGGTCTGTTGTTTGGGCGACTTGGCGGATGAGTTTGAGGGCTACTGGAAAGACTGCTGGACCAGACATTCCACCTGTTCCATTGGCCAAGATTGGTTTTCTGGTTTTGAGGTCAAAGCGCATTCCAACTAGAGTATTGATCATGGTTAAGCCGCTTGCTCCCGCATCTTCTGCAGCTTTTGCGACAGTAACGATATCGGTCACACTAGGGGTTAATTTGACATAAACTGGCACATCAGAGGCTTCCACAGCTGCTTTCACCACATCATAAGCCAAATCTGGGTCTTGACCAATCAAAAGTCCATGATTACAGTGGTCAACATTGGGGCAAGAAATATTGAGCTCAATAGCCTTTACATTAGCTGCCTTGGAAATCCCATGAGAAACAGCTGCATACTCTTGTTTTGAAAAACCAGCCACATTAGCAATAATAGGAAGATTTGGATATTCTCTTTCCAGCCAAGGTAACTTTTCAGCCAAAACAACTTCCAAACCAGGATTTTGTAAGCCAATTGCATTGAGCATACCAGCGGGTGTTTCTGCCACCCTTGGAGTTGGATTGCCAAAACGGGCTTCAAGGGTTGTCGCCTTGATCATAATAGAACCTAAAAGGTCTAAATCATAGTACTTGGCATACTCTTGTCCAAAACCAAAACAGCCTGATGCTGGAATGATCGGATTTTTCAAATCCAAGCCTGGTAGAGAAACTTGTAAACGATTTGTAGTCATAATTTTCTCCTTATAATACAACTGTTCCTGTGCGGAAAACAGGGCCATCTTCACAGACGCGTTGGCTGACCGTCTCGCTTTCTGGCACTTTTAGGACACAGGCATAGCAGGCACCCATCCCACAAGCCATACGAGATTCCAGAGATAGATAGGCTCTTGGGTGGTCATAAAAGATTTGATTGATATACTTCATCATTCCAGGTGCCCCACATGAGTAAACAGCATCAAACTGATTATCTAAATCCTTGATAACAACGGAAACATTTCCCTTGATACCATAAGAACCATCATCTGTCGTTACAAAGACTTGACCATATTGAGCTAATTCCGTCTCTAAAATAACAGCATCCTTATTAGCAAAACCGAGGACTGTCACTACTTTCACTCCACGTCCATGCAATTCCTTGGCCACCTCAAGCAGAGGAGGTACACCAATCCCCCCTCCAACTAAGAGAACCTGACTCTGCTCATCAAGGTCAGACAAGTCAAAACCATTTCCCTGAGGACCCATCACATCAAGAGTATCTCCCTGACTTAAGGTTGAGAAAATAGCGGTTCCAGCCCCCTCAATCCGATAAATAAGATGACACTGCTTATTAGCCTTATCAATAGACGAAATTGAAATAGGGCGACGCAAGAGATGAGCATCATCAGGCACACGCAGATGAAGAAATTGACCTGCTCGCATAGCTTCAACCATTTCCCCTTCTAGGACTAATTTAAAGATTGCTGGCGCAATTTCCTCCTGTGCAACCACCTTCATGGTTTCCAAACGAATGGCACCCAAACGTTTCTTACATGTGGGATTCATGACTTTTCCTCCTTAAATTTTAAGGGGACCAGACAAAGAAAAGACCTTGCTAGTGCAAGGCCTCAGTTAAAATCGTACAACACAAGAGAGCACACTCAAAAAGTCTCCTCTAGAAAATTGCACTATTCTTTTATCTGACACCTTGTGAGTCTCTCTGGACTCCCCTTAAAGGTTAAATTTTTATTAGTATACTCTTTCAGCTAAAAAAAGTCAAGTAGAAAACGAACATTCTACTTGACCTCACGAGATTATTTTTCACGAATGACTTCGACCTTGTAGCCATCAGGGTCTTTGACAAAGTAATAATTAGGTGCAGTTCCTGGTAGACCATTTGGCTCAGTCACTTCATATCCTTTGGCACTGTGCTCTTGATGAAGTGCCTCAAGATCAGGTGTACTGAGGGCGATGTGGGCAAATCCATCTCCAACCACATAAGGACCGTGATCGTAGTTATAAGTCAACTCCAACTCATAGTCGTCACCCTCAAGTCCTAGATAGACAATCGTGAAGGCATGGTCTGGAAAATCTCTGCGACGCAATTCTTTAAAACCAAAAGCATCTTGATAAAATGCGATTGATTTTTCAAGATTTTCTACTCGCAAGCAAGTGTGTAGCATTTTTGAAGCCATATTCTTCTCCTTTATTTTTAAAAAGACTGGGACAATCCTGTTCCAGTCTTATCAGTTATTATTTACCAAGTTTTGCTTTAGCTGCATCTGCAAGAGCTGTGAAAGCTGCTGCATCGTTAACAGCCAAGTCAGCAAGCATTTTACGGTTAACTTCGATCTCAGCCAATTTCAAACCATGCATCAATTGTGAGTATGAAAGTCCGTTCATACGAGCTGCCGCGTTGATACGAGTGATCCACAATTTGCGGAAGTCACGTTTTTTCTGACGACGGTCACGGTATGCATAGTAGTAAGAGTTCATTACTTGTTCTTTTGCAGTACGGAACAAGATGTGTTTAGCTCCATAGTAACCTTTTGCTAATTTAAGAATACGTTTACGACGTTTGCGTGATACAACGCCACCTTTAACACGTGCCATGTTTTATTTCCTCCAAATATTTCCTAGAATTGTTTACTTACAGTCAAACTATTATTTCAAGCGAGTAAGCATTGCTTTGATACGTTTGTAATCTCCTGAATGCACCATAGATGCTTTACGAAGATGACGACGTTGTTTCTTAGTTTTTCCGTGGAAACGGTGAGAAGTGTAAGCACGGAAACGTTTAAGTCCACCAGAACCTGTACGTTTGAAACGTTTAGCTGATGCGCGGTGTGTTTTTTGTTTTGGCATGATTTTTTCTCCTTTATTTAACTTTCTGACAATTATTTTTTGTCAGTCGCTGGCGCCAATTGCATGAACATTTGACGTCCATCCATTTTAGCACGTTGTTCGATGATGGCAATATCTTGAGTTGCTTCAGCAAACTCGGCTAAAACTTTTGCACCAATCTCTTTATGGGTAATCATACGACCCTTAAAGCGAATAGATACCTTAACTTTATTTCCTTTTTCAAGGAATTTGCGTGCATTGCGAAGTTTTGTATCAAAGTCACCCTTGTCAATCGTTGGACTTAGACGAACTTCTTTCACAGTAACAACACTTTGTTTTTTACGTTGTTCTTTTTGCTTCTTCTGGTACTCAAATTTGAACTTACCGTAGTCCATAATTTTTGCAACAGGCGGTTTGGCTTGGGGTTGAATCAATACTAGGTCAACATTAGCGTTATCAGCCAAAGCTTGCGCTTCACTGAGTGGCTTGATGCCTAGCTGTTCTCCTTCAAGACCAATCAAGCGAACTTCACGTACACGAATCTCATCATTGATGAATAAGTCTTGCTTTGCTATGGTTTTCACCTCTTTTGTTTTATTAGAGAAAAACAATAGCGGACTCGTAATTATACAAGCCCGCACGTTATGATAGCGTTTCTTAGAAACTTTTCATCCGTAGGGCCAGGCAACTTAATGTCACAAGGCGAGAAGCTCTCACTTCTGCTTTTCTCAACTTTTATATGATACCAAGTTTTCTAGCCCTTGTCAAGATAAAAAGTTATTTTTTTGAAAAGTTTCTGCTCATTAACCAACCGTTTCGATTTTCCAACTTTTCCAACCTTTAAATCGTATAGCTCCTTGCTGGTCAGTTCGATAAACTTTGCTATTGATACCTTCCAGTCGTGTCAAAGTTTCCTGATGGGGTAGTTTCGTTCGATTGCTCTTTCCAACTGAGATAAGAGTAAGCTCTGGTTTGAGCTGTTCTAGAAAGGCTGAACTTGGTGATTTTTTAGAGCCATGTTGGCTAGCTTTCAAAACATCCACTTTCAAGTCTGGATAGTGCTTCAGCAAGTCCCTCTCTCCTTTCTCCTCCAAATTTCCCGTGAAGAGAAAGTGCTTATCCAAGAGTTTTCCATACAAAACCAGGGAATCTTCATGATCGCCATCTCCCATTTTCCTTGGAGATAGAACTTCTAACTGACTTCCAAAAATGGATAAGTTCTCCCCTACTGTCACACTACGCACGTTAGTTTGAGTCGCCTGTAGTTCTGCCACAAATTCCTTCTGTTTTAGACTGCCTTTTGACACTAAAATTTCGCCTACATGGAATTCCTTGCTCACCTCCAACAAATCTCCAACATGTTCCTTGTCCGTGTTGGTCAAAATTAGCTGGTCAATCTTGGCTACTCCTCGACTTTTAAGATAGGGAATCAAGGTTCGCTGAGCATTGCTGGTCGTCGTCTTTTCTTGCCATTTTTCGATTTTCTTATCAGATTCTGCCTTGCCACCTACATCTATGAGAATAGTTTTACCAGCTACATCCCGTAGGAAAATACTTTCGCCTTGCCCCACATCCAGCATGGTGATTTCATTTTCTAGTGGATACTTGGTCAAGAAAAAGAGACCTGTAATCAATAAGCTCAACACCATTAGCCTTTTAATGTTTTTCCTCAAATCATAAACTAATGCCAAGGAAATTAACAATAAAATTAAAAGCCATGCATTGGGTTGTCCAAAGACAAGCGGTCTACTTGCCACCTGTGATACAAAGCGAATCATTCCCTCCAACCATTCAAAAATAAAATTCAGCTGAATGACTGGATAGAGAAAGGAAAGGGCAAATAAGATAGACAGGAGCGGTAAGAAGATTAAGTCAAATAGAAAGGAAAAGACAAAGGTCAAAAGGATAGACCAAGGCTGAAATTCTGCAAAATAGAAGGATAAAATGGGCAATATTCCCAAGGAAATGACTAGACTTTCTCTGGCAACAGCCTTAAGCCCCTCCCCTTCTTTGCTTGTCATAGTCAAGATAAAAGCATAAGCACATGACAAAACTCCTCCTGCAGTCAAGAAAAAGTTTGGCATGACAATAAAGAGGACAAGCACCGTCAAGGCAAAATTATCCAAGCCCTTAACACCATGTTGAGCCAGTAGCTTCTGCAAGAGACTGCGAATGACCGATACCGAAAATCCTGTCAGACCAGCATAGATAAGGGAAAAGGGATAAGTCAGCCACCTCAACTTTTCTTGGATCAAGCCTAATCGCAAGAGTAGTTTCTTAAAGCCATCCATGAAAAATCCTACCTGCATGCCCGACAAGGCAAAAAGATGAATAATTCCTAGACTGGAATAAAGCTCATTCATCTCTTCAAAGTCGGTGTCCAGATGTCCTAATAGAAGCCCTGTCATGTAATTGCGCATAGGGTCTGGAAAGTGCGTCTTAATCCAAACCACAGCCTTACGGCGTAAACTGGACAGGTTTTCACCTATATCCCAACTGCCGACTTTTTGAAGCGACTGGATTCTTTTTATATTGAGAGTCTGGTAAATTCCCTGAGTCTTCAGATAGGCTCGGTAGTCAAAGCCACCAAAATTTCTCTTCCCTTCTGGCTCCGAAAGTTTTCCTTCTAGTTCTATATCATAAAGGTCTGTCAAGGTTTGAAAGGCTTCTTTCTCCTCCTCGGACTGGAGTTTATAATAAACTTGAAAAATGAGTCCATCAGACTTGCCACGAAAGGATAGACTGTCACCATTGACCTTAATAGTGTCAGTCAAAATCCGTACCCTTTCAACAGAATACGCCAAATTTTGACCCGCTTGACTCTGTTGCCAATTTTGAAACAGAAACCAAAAGCCAAAGACTCCGCAAATCATTAGAACTTTGCCCGCAGATTTCCAAGGAAATTGGATAAAGAGGCAGACTAGCAGAAAAACGAAGCCCAACAAAGCAAGATAGGATGCTGAAAAAATGGCGTAGTAAAGCCAAAGCAACAGAAAACTCAGGTAAATTAGAGGAATTGAGAAATTCTTAATCCACTGTAACATAATCTTTTAGCTTTTCTATGGTCTTGGCACCAATGCCAGAGACTTTCTTGAGCTCGTCTACTGACTTGAATTTCCCATTTGCCTCACGATGGTCGATAATGTCCTGAGCTCGTTTTCCTCCCAGTCCCTTGACCTGCTTGAGTTCTTCCAGACTGGCCTTGTTGAGATTGACCTTCTTTTCCTTGCTTGTTGAAGAAGCCACTCCAGAACCAGTCTGTTGACTAGCTGTCTCTTCTCCCTTAGTAGGAACGTAAACCAGAGCCTCATCACTAACTTTCTGAGCTAGATTGAGTGCCTTACTGTCTGCTTGCTCTGTCAAGCCACCAGCCTTCTGAACAGCATCATTGACCCGACTACCTACCGGCAAATCATAAATTCCAGGTGCTTTAACAGCACCTTTGACATCTACTGTAATTAAATCTTGTTCAAGGGGTTCATCCTTTTCTTCCTTTTTCACTTCCTTTTCGGTCGATGAATCCTTGGAAACAGCTGCAACTTCAGCCTGTAAATTCGTTTCTTTTACAGATGTTTGTGGAGCTGGTTTTAGCAGGAAAAATCCGCCAACAAGCAAGCCTAGACCTGTACAGATAACAATGATTTTATACTCTTTGATTTTCTCGATAATTGCTTCCATATATTCTCCTCTCTTAGATTATTCGTAAGAGAAAGAAAAAACAGTTGAAAATTTCTTTTCAACTGCTTATTTATTTGCAAAATAGTCTTCCTTGGTCAAGACATAATGAACTCTTGTCACGATTCGGCCTTCTTCATGCTGGTCCATACAAGCATAAGCTTCTTCGTGAGAAAAACGCATTCCTGATTTCTCCATGACCTTTCCTGACGCGGGATTAGCCTTATCGTAAAGGGCGGTCAACTTGTTCATTCCAATCTTCTCAAAAGCCAGCTCAATTACGGCACGATTGGATTCTGTCGTCAATCCTTGATTCCAATACTTTTTATTGATAATGTAGCCAATAGCTGCCTTCTTAAGAACAGAATCAATCTTGTGCAAGTCAATGGTTCCGATAAACTGACCATTGCTTTTTAGTTCTATTCCCCAACGTCCCAAGGGATTAGCCAAGTAGAACTGAGCAATATTATTTTTGGTTTCTTCTAAATTTTGATTGGTTAGAAAAGTGTAACGTGTATTATCCTTGTCCGAGGCATAGTCAAACATTGCTTCCGCATCGTCCAAGGTTACAGGTCTAAGCAATAAACGCTCCGTTTCTATAGACGGATACTGGGCAAGTTTTACAAAAATTGATTCCATACGTTTCTACCATTCAAAAGTATTTTCTATCAGTATAGCATAAAAAAGAAGTGATAACAAATTTTTCTTGCTTTTTAAAGCGGTTTCATATAGAATAAAATCATCACCTTATTTTATAGATAATTGTGATAAATCATTTACAACCCGTCAATAGAAAGTGAGTTTTTCTCTATGTTAATCGGAATTCCAAAAGAGATTAAGAATAATGAAAACCGTGTTGCCCTCACACCTGCTGGTGTCCACAGCTTAGTCGGTCGTGGTCATCGTGTCCTTATCGAAACAAATGCTGGTCTCGGTTCTGGCTTTACTGATGCTGACTATCAAAAGCAAGGAGCTGAAATTGTCGCTACTGCTGGTGAGGCCTGGTCTGCAGAGTTAGTCGTGAAAGTAAAAGAACCATTAGCTTCTGAATATGATTACTTACGTGACGACCTGCTTCTCTTCACCTACTTGCACATGGCCGCTGCTCCAGAATTAGCAGATGCTATGTTGGAAGCAAAAACAACTGGGATTGCCTATGAAACTGTCCGTGATTCCCAAGGTCAATTACCACTCCTCGTACCTATGAGTGAGGTTGCAGGCCGTATGGCAGTCCAAATCGGTGCTCATTTCCTAACTAAGCAAGCAGGAGGTTCTGGTGTCTTACTGGGTGGTGTGCCAGGTGTACCTAAAGGGAAAGTAACCATCATCGGTGGCGGTGTCGTAGGTACCCATGCTGCTCGAATTGCTCTTGGTCTTGGTGCACAAGTAACCATCCTTGATAACAGTGCTAAACGTCTCTCCATTTTAGAGGAGGTCTTTGGCCATCAAATCCAAACACTTATGTCAAATTCATTTAACATCGAAGCAAGTGTGAGAGATGCGGATGTGGTGATCGGAGCGGTTCTTATCCCTGGTTCCAAAGCACCAAAATTGGTGACTGATGAGATGGTCAAGCAAATGCGCCCAGGTTCAGTCATTGTGGATGTTGCCGTTGACCAAGGTGGCGTTATCGAAACAGCTGACCGTGTGTCAACGCATGATGAACCTGTCTATGAAAAACACGGTGTTCTCCACTATGCCGTTGCCAATATACCTGGTGCGGTTGCTCGTACTTCAACCATTGCCCTAACCAATGTCACTCTTCCTTATATCGAAGCTTTGGCTGGTAAAGGTTTTGTACAAGCAATCTCTGAAGATGAGGGCTTGCGCCAAGGTGTTACCACTTATCAAGGTTACTTAACCAGTCTTCCAGTAGCCCAAGGCCTCAATAAAAAACATACTCCAATTGATGAACTAGTATAAAAAATCTAATTATCAGATAAAAGAAAGAGCAAGTCCACCTGAACTGCTCTTTTTTGCTATTCTGTTTCTTCTTGGACTTCTTCACTCTCTTCTTTTTTAACTGGAGCTGGTTCATAAGCTCGAATAATCTGAGCAACAACTGGATGGCGAACCACATCCTTAGCTGAAAAATGAACAAAGTCAATCTGGTGAATGTTCTTGAGCTTTTCTTGGGCATCAATCAAACCGGACTTGACATTACGTGGTAAGTCAATCTGACTGATATCTCCATTGACAATCATCTTAGAATTAAAACCTAAACGAGTCAAAAACATCTTCATCTGCATGATAGTCGTATTTTGCGCCTCATCGAGAATGACAAAGGCATCATCCAAGGTTCGTCCACGCATATAGGCAAGGGGGGCGATTTCGATAATTTCACGCTCCATGAGACGAGTCGTTTGGTCTTTCCCCAGAATCTGATACAAGGCATCATAAACAGGTCGAAGGTAAGGATCTACCTTCTCTTTAAGATCTCCCGGAAGAAAACCTAGACTCTCGCCAGCTTCCACTGCCGGGCGTGTTAGGATAATCCGCTTAACCTGACCACGTTTAAGGGCAGTCACTGCCAAGGTCACTGCAAGAAAGGTCTTCCCTGTTCCTGCAGGTCCGATTCCAAAGGTCACATCATGCTGTTTAACACTGTCCACATAAAGTTTTTGACCTAGTGTTTTGACACGGATAGGCTTCCCTGTATTATCCTTGATAATTTCTTCTTCATAAAGGGCGACAAATTTGTCGATTTCATCGTTTTTGACCATGCTAATCGCAGTCACCACATCTGGCGTCCCAACCGTCATCCCACGATTCACCAAGACCATGAGAGCTTGAATAACCTGACGAGCTTCCTCACAGGCAGTCTCTTCTCCCAAAACCTGGACAATCTCCGTACGGGCATGAATCACCACATCAAGCTCTTCTTCCATCAAACGAAGATGGCGTTCATTGGAACCAAAAAGATGAAACAGGTCATCTGGATGACTCAGTTGAATGTCAATTGAATGTTCCTTCAAATAAAGAACCTCTCTAATCCTTTTATTTCTTTTTATTATAGCAAAGGGATGGATAAATTACTAGCCCAAACCTAATGAATAAAGTCTAGTGTTCTAAGTATTCTTGCCAGATAGCGTCAAAATCTCCTAGGTTAAAAGAGAAACTGGCATGCTCCTCCAAAAAGCGACTCACCTCATCAAAATCATCTGTGTGTTTTGGGAAGGCTGACTCCTCAAAAGCTAGGTCTGCCAATATAGCCTTGGGACTGTTGCTTTTAGGATTGCGCTCGGTCATGAGCCAAGTGTAAAATGATTTTCTCATAAGTCTCCCTAGATCAACTCTGTCCCAAACTGGTCTTGCTTGATTTTACCAGCCTTCATCAAACCACCGAGTGCTTTCTTGAACTGACCTTTAGAAATGCCAAAGGTTGCCTTGATATCGTCTGGAGATGACTTATCATTTAAGGTCATGAAACCGCCATTTCTTTCTAAATAAGTCAAAATCATCTGGGCATCATTTTCCAACATCTCAAAAGAACGTGGTTTGAGGGAGAGGTTCAAGGTACGGTCCACTTCACGGAAACCAATAACGCGCGCTTCTAATACTTGCCCCAAACGTGGCTCTGTGTAACGCTCGCTAGGATGGATAAAGCCAAGCATGTTATTTTCTGGCAGGTAAACAAAAGTTCCTGACAGCTTGAGGCGGTAAACAATGGCTGGCCAGTTTTGGTTCTGCATGTTGTTGTAGGCAGGACGAGCTAGACGTTGGAAGTCTTCTTGATAAGCCAAGAGGCCCCAGATACGGTCTTTCTTGTCCACTTCAAGACGGATGTAGAGTTGGTCGCCCTTCTTAGGCCAGAGTTCCTTGAACTCAGGGAGAATATCGAGTGACACAACGATTTCCTTGTCAGGAAGGCCTGTATCCACAAAGACACCCAAGTCCTTACGAACCTCTGTGACACGTCCCCAACCAAATTGGTCCTGAGTGGCAGTCACTTCTAGAGTTGTCAATCGGAGTTTTTGCTTCATATCCGTGTATGCAAAACCTTTGACCGTATCCCCTACTGTATGTTGGCCCTCTTCCTTAGCAAGAGCATAGGTTTGACCATCCTTTTGCACAAAGTAAAAACGGTCGTTTTCATCGATGATCAGTCCAACGATAAAACTTGCAAGATTTGTATTCATATTTCCTTCTTTCGAATAAAACTCAGCCAGCAATGCCAACTGAGTTTTTCTGTTTATTTTTAGACTTCCAAAAGTTCTTTTTCTTTATTAGCAGTCATGTCATCGATGTGTTTGACAGCATCGTCTGTTACTTTTTGAATGTCTTTTTCAAGAGTCTTCAATTCGTCTTCAGTGATTTCTTTTGCTTTTTCTTGTTTCTTAGCTTCGTCCATAGCATCGCGACGGATATTGCGGACAGCCACTTTAGCATTCTCACCGACCTTCTTCACTTCTTTAGCAAGGTCACGACGAGTTTCTTCTGTAAGAGCTGGGATAACCAAGCGAATCACAGAACCGTCATTAGCTGGTGTGATACCAAGATCAGAAGCGTTCAAGGCACGTTCGATGTCTTTCAATGAAGATTTGTCAAATGGTGTCACCAACAAAACACGCGCTTCTGGAATCGTAATTGAAGCGATTTGGTTAAGAGGAGTTTCTACTCCGTAGTATTCTACATGTACACGGTCAAGCAAGCTTGCATTGGCACGGCCAGCACGAATACCACCAAATTCACGAGCAAGTGATTGGTGAGACTGGGTCATTCTCTCTTTAGCTTTTTCAATAATTGCGTTAGCCATAATCTTTCTTATTCCTTTTCTTAGATATTATTTGAAACTGTTGTTCCGATATTTTCACCAAATACGACACGTTTGATGTTGCCTGGTTGGTTCATGTTGAAGACAACCAAGTCAATGTCGTTGTCCATTGAGAGGGTTGAAGCTGTTGAGTCCATGATACGAAGACCTTTATTGATAACGTCACGGTGAGTCAATTCTTCAAACTTAACGGCTGTCTTGTCTTTCTTAGGATCGGCATTGTAAACACCGTCGACGCCATTTTTAGCCATAAGGATGGCATCTGCTTCGATTTCAGCTGCACGAAGAGCCGCTGTTGTATCTGTTGAGAAGTATGGTGAACCAATTCCGGCACCAAAGATAACGATACGGCCTTTTTCAAGGTGACGAAGGGCACGTCCACGTACATAGGGCTCTGCCACTTGTTGCATGGCAATCGCTGTTTGTACACGCGTATCGACACCAACTTGTTGCAATGAATCTGCCATCACAAGAGCATTCATAACAGTCCCAAGCATTCCTGTGTAATCTGCCTGAACGCGGTCCATTCCTGCTTCTGCAGCAGGTTCACCACGCCAGAGATTTCCTCCACCGATAACAAGGGCAATTTCGATACCTAAGCTATGAACTTCTTGAATCTCTTTTGCGATTGTTTGAACTGTTTGGATATCAATCCCTACGCCACGTTCTCCGGCAAGGGCTTCACCTGATAACTTGATTAAAATACGTTTATACTTGGGATTCGCCATTTTCACTCTCCTTCTTTTATCCTACCTATTTTATCACAATTTCTAAGATTTTTATAGTATCATGAGCAATTCTTTGAAAAAAATTAGACAGTTAAAAATTCCTCTAAGTCGCTAAGAGCACGCTCTGCAATTTTTTCATAACGAGCCTTCTTATCACGGATACGCTCGCCTTCCAACTCCTTGATGATCCCAAAATTGACATTCATTGGTTGGAAATGTTTGCTGTCGGCATGGGTGATGTAATGAGCTAAGCTTCCGATAGCCGTCGTCTCTGGGAAAATAGCCTCGCTTTCTCCCTTGAAAAGACGAGCCGCGTTAATTCCCGCAACTAAGCCTGACGCCGCTGATTCAACATAACCCTCTACACCCGTCATCTGACCAGCAAAGAAGAGATTTGGTTGTTTCTTAGAACGGTAAGTCTGTTCAAGAAGATTTGGTGAATCCATGTAAGAATTGCGGTGCATAACACCATAACGAACAAACTCAGCATTTTCAAGACCTGGAATCATTTGGAAGACACGCTTTTGTTCTCCCCATTTGAGGTGGGTCTGGAAACCAACAATATTGTAGAGGCTACCAGCTGCATTGTCCTGACGAAGCTGAACCACCGCGTACGGTGTTTTAAATTCTCCATCACGAGGTCCTGTGTAGTCATCTGGATACTCCAAACCGACTGGTTTCATAGGACCATAAAGCATGGTTTTAATACCTCGTTTGGCCATGACTTCGATAGGCATACAGCCTTCAAAGTACTTTTCTTTTTCAAAAGAATTGAGCGGTGCTTCTTCCGCATTGACCAAGGCTTCATGGAAATCCATAAACTCTTGCTTGGTCATAGGGGCATTGAGGTAGGCCGCTTCCCCCTTATCATAACGAGACTTAAGATAAACCTTGCTCATATCGATAGTGTTGACGTCGATAATAGGCGCTGCCGCATCGTAGAAATAGAAGCCATCGCCGTCATTAAGGGCATGAATCTTCTCAGCTAGGGCATTGCTGGTCAAAGGACCAGTAGCGACAACCGTAATAACATCCGTCGGCAATTCTGTAATCTCATCACGCACTACTTCGATTAAGGGATGATTGGCTACTTTTTCGGTCACCATTTGGGAGAAACCATCGCGATCCACCGCAAGGGCACCGCCTGCAGGAACACGTGTAGCTTCTGCTGATTCCAAAATGACAGAACCCAAGCGGCGCATTTCTTCCTTGAGTAGCCCGACAGCATTGGTCAAAGCATCCCCACGTAGGGAATTGGAACAAACCAACTCAGCAAAATTGTCTGTTTTGTGTTGAGGTGTTGACTTGACACCACGCATTTCATAAAGTTTAACTGGAATACCACGTTCTGCAATTTGGTAGGCTGCTTCAGAACCTGCCAAACCAGCACCGATAACATTGATATAAGATTGAGACACGACACTAATACCTCTTTGGGAGTGTGAAGACAAGGTTCACATTGAAAAAGCCAATCGGACTTAAGAGTTTTCGAATTTCTTGGCTCAGGGTGAAAAAGTCCCCCAGACTTTTTCACTCCCACAAATCTTTCTAATTTTTTCTTCTACTAGTATAACAAAAAAAGGGAAGAAGGCAAACTTCCCTGTTTAGTCATTTTATTGATTTTCTTCCCAATCGTGGTAGGCAGCGTAGAGTTGACTCTTATTCCACTGGTAAATCTTAGCTACTTCCTTAATAGCTTGATTTTTCTTCATGCCTTGCTGGATACGGGCTTGGATTTCTACGAACAAGTCTTCCTCGTCTTTTTCCTCCACATCCTGACTGGCACCTTCAACAATCAGAAGACATTCACCCTTGAGAGACGTTTCAGAGATGCTTTCCAGTAATTCAGAAATTGTACCTCGTTGGTATTCTTCGTAAATCTTTGTCAATTCTCTAACCAAGACCACCGAGCGGTCACCGTAGACTTCTAACATATTTTCCAACGTGTCTGCTACACGATGAGGTGATTCATAGAAAATTTGTGTTTCAGGATAGTCTTTTTTCGAGTCGAAAAATTGCTTTTGTTGGCCTGATTTTCTCGGTAAAAAACCATAAAAGATATGTGGCTGTGGCGCCAAACCACTGGCAATCAAGGCAGAAATTCCTGCAGAGGCACCTGGAACAGTCACAACCGCAATATCTTCCTCAATAGCTGCCTTGACTAAATCATGACCAGGGTCTGAGATACTAGGCAAACCTGCATCCGATACCTGAGCAATACTTTGTCCTGCTTTCAGGAAACCAATCAAATCAGGAATCTTTTCCTTGGCATTGTGCTCATGAAAACTGATCTGCTTGGTGGAAATATCAAAATGTTTGAGCAAAAGCCCTGTATTGCGCGTGTCCTCAGCTGCAATCCAATCCACTTCTTTCAAGGTTTGGATGGCTCGAAAGGTCATATCATCTAGATTGCCAATCGGCGTTGCCACTAGGTACAGCTTGCCGTAGGGAGACTGCCCCTTAAAACTTTTTTGAATCTGCATGCTTACTCCCTATATAACAACTCGTCACAGAACATACATTCCTCGTCCTGCTCTCGACGTTGTCCATAAAAATCATTACAAACGTGAAATCCATCACGGTATATGCGACGGACACTTTCGCGAACATGTTTGGCCTTGACAGGAGCATCTGCTTCCACCTCACCCAAGCGTTCTCGCAACTTACTATTTTCCAAGCGAAGAGCTGTATTTTCTTCTACTAGGCTCTTGAGATTTTTCTTGATGGCTTCCACATCGGCCAAGGTCACCAATAACTGTTGGGAAAAATCGTCCAGCGCGTCAAATAATTCTTTTTTGTCCATAAACCAGCCCTTTCCTTTCTTTATCATTCATTTTTGAGTTTACATTTCTTTCAAGACCAGATATTCCATGGCATTTTGAAAGCTGACATTGGCTTGCCACATTTTTCTGGCTTCTAGCAAATCTTGTAGAATCACTCTTACTCTTGCTTGCAGGAGGTCCTGCCCACAGAGGACTTCAAGAATCCGTAAAACCTGATCTTGTTTTTCCTTGTCATCTGCCAAGCTAGCTAGTTTAGCAACCTGCAGATAACTTTCTTTTTTCTTAGCTACTAACCAAGTCAGCAGGCGTTCACTTTCATCGACCAAGGTCCAAAAGCCTGCCTGATTAGCCAACTTTTCTGCTTCAGCTCGCGATTGACTAAACTGGGCTAAAAGAGTCGCTTTTTTCTTAACCAGTCCCATTTGTTCTAAGAGCAAGATGAGCTTCTCTTCCTGCTTTTTAAAGTGGAAAATCTGGGTCCGACTTCGAATTGTCGGTAAAATCTTTTCTTCATCGCTGGTCAAGAAGAAAATGTAAACCTCACTCTGGGGTTCTTCGATGACCTTGAGCAGAGAATTAGCTGCGTTAGGATGCATTTTATCAGCTTGCTCGATAATAAAGACCTGTTGCTGGCTTTCAATCCCTGCTTGAGAAAACTGGCCCACCAATTCTCGAATGCGTTCTGTCTTGATGACCTGATTGACTGGCTTAATCAAGGTGACATCGGGAAATTCTCCCTGTTCAATCAGATTACAATTTCGGCATTTCTCACATGGTAAAACACCTACTTTATCTGTACAAAAAAGGCTCTTAGCCAAAAACTGCGCCATTTCCAAACTTCCAAAGAAACCTGAAAAGAGATAGGCGTGATTGAGCTGATTTTGCTCCAAGATATGGACAAAGCTGTCAAACTGATCTGGCTGCCAAGCCTTTAGTTGATCTTGTTTCATTTGGCCAAGCCCATTCTGTCAAACAAGACAGCCTTGGTAGTTTCCACAACTTGCTCCAAAGGGAGACTAGCATCAATCTTGACAATGCGATTTCCTTCTTTGTACAGAAGAGAAAGGTAGCCTTGACGAACTTTTTTATGCAAGTCCAACCCTTCCAAATCCAAACGATTGATCTCACGATTGCTATTAGCAGCAATGCGAGCCAGTCCTTCTTCCACCTCGATGTCAAAATAGAGTGTCAAATCAGGTTTAAGGCCATCTGTCGCAAACTGATTGAGCCAGTCAATGGCGTCAATATCCAAGCCACGACCAAATCCCTGATATGCAAGAGAACTATCGATGAAGCGGTCCATAATGACCAACTTGCCATCTTCAAGTGCTGGAAGAACTTTTTCCACCAAGTGCTGTCTGCGACTAGCGATATAGAGCAATAGCTCTGTTTTAGCATCCATCTGAGTATGACTTGGATCCAGAATCACTTCCCGAATCTTCTCTCCTATCAAGACTCCGCCAGGTTCACGGGTCGTCAGCACCTCTATCCCTTTTTCCTCTAAAATTGGGAGCAGAGCCTCTAAAACACTGGTCTTTCCTGCTCCCTCTGGTCCCTCAAGAGAGACTAAAAATCCTTTTGACATGTCTAACTCATTTCTTTTTTACTACTTCTATTCTATCAAAAAAATAGGGGTTTGTGACAATCTTTTTGTCTTCTCATTTCATACTCAATGAAAATCAAAGAGCAAACTAGGAAGCTAACCGCAGGTTGCTAAAAACACTGTTTTGAGGTTGCAGATGGAAGCTGACGCAGTTTGAAGAGATTTTCGAAGAGTATCAACCACCATAAAAGAGGCAGTCAAAGCCACCTCTTATTTACCTAGTTCTTGTGTTCGTTTATAGGCTTGACCAACTGCATCCATGACCGTTCCTCGAAAAGCATGCGCTTCTAGGCTCGCTACAGCAGCGATAGTCGAACCGCCTGGGCTACAAACTTGGTCTTTCAAGACCCCAGGATGTTCTTGGCTTTCTAGGACCAATTGCCCAGCTCCTACCACAGTTTGAGCCGCCATTTTCAATGCTGTTTCTCGTGGCAATCCAGTCTGAACACCTGCATCTGCCAAGGCCTCAATAAAGAGATAGACAAAGGCCGGCCCACAGCCTGCAAGACCTGTCGCTGCATCGATTAAGCCTTCTCCTAGTTCAACCAAGAGACCAGCATTTGCTAATAACTGACAAAAGAGCTCACTGTCCTCAGCCCTGCAATTAGGAGACAAGGCATAACTAATCACTCCTTGACCAATAGAAGCAGGGGTATTTGGCATCATACGAATAATTCGGTGTTGACTTGGGATAAGACTTGCTAGTTTTTCTAAAGTTAATCCAGCTGCCATAGAAATCAAAAGAAGGCTCTCTCTTTTTTCAAGGATGGTCTGGTATTGAGAAAGCAGTTCAGAAAACTGAGCAGGCTTCACTCCTAGAAAAATCACATCTGCTTCTGCAAAGATTTCGTCATTGCTAGAAGCCTGACCACCAAAGTCTGCAATGAAAGCATCTACCTTGGCTTGGCTACGATTGGCAAGGAGAAGGTCATCACCCGTCTTAGCCTGCAAAACAGCCTTGGCCAAGCTAGCACCCATATTCCCCAAGCCGATAAATCCAATCTTCATCTCTTACTCCCTTATCTGCCCATCACCAGCAACCACATACTTGTAGCTGGTCAACTCTTTCAAGCCCATTGGACCACGCGCGTGCAATTTCTGAGTTGAAATCCCCATTTCGCATCCAAGTCCAAATTGGCCACCATCGGTGAAACGAGTTGAGGCATTGACATAAACCGCTGCAGAGTCCACTTGATCTGTAAAGTAAGCTGCAGCTTCAGCATTTTCCGTCATAATGGCATCCGAATGATGGGTACTGTGGGCTTCAATATGGGCAACCGCTTCTTCTAAACTGCTCACAACCTTAACAGCTAGGACATAGTCTAAAAACTCAGTGTCAAAGTCTTGTGCTTCAGCTGCGTGACCTGAAAGAAACTGACTTGCTTTGCTATCAAGTCGGAATTGAATTGGTTCCAACCCAGCTTCTTTACGCTCTGCAACTAGAACTTGCTCCAAGCGAGGAAGGAAGCTTGCTGCTTTGTCTTCATGAACAAGTAGAACCTCCATGGCATTGCAAACAGAAGGACGACTGGTTTTAGCATTGTTGATGATCAATAGAGCCTTGTCTTCATCTGCATCCTTATCCACATAGACATGGACAATCCCAGTTCCTGTCTCGATAACAGGTACGATAGCATTCTCAACCACTGCATTGATCAAACCAGCTCCTCCACGAGGAATGAGAAGGTCTAAATAGCCCTTGGCCTTCATCATAGCATAGCTACTTTCTCGGCTAGTATCTTCCACCAGTTGAATCACATCTGGGTGAATAGTAGTCATCTCCAAGCCCTTCTTCAAGGCTGTGACAATAGCATGGGCAGTTTGATAGGCATCCTTCCCACTACGAAGAACAACTGCATTTCCACTCTTGAGAGCCAAAGCAGCCGCGTCAGACGTCACATTTGGACGACTTTCATAGATAATACCAATAACCCCCATAGCCACACGTTTCTTGGTAATAACCAAGCCATTTTCAAGATGATTGGTTTCTAAAACTTCACCGATTGGATCTGGTAAGGCAACCACTTCACGAATTCCTCTTGCCATTGCTTCTATACGACTTGCATCCAAATAAAGACGATCCAGCATCACATCTGAAATTTTACCCTTTGCTGCTTCCATATCGAGGGCATTAGCCGCTAAAATCTCCTCAGTAGCTGCTAGTAAGTGATCAGCCACGGCTAGCAAGGCTTGGTTCTTCACTTCTTCACTAGCTGTGTTAATCGATTTTTTAACAGCCTGTACCTGTTCAAATTGTTCTTGTGTACTGACCATAGTTTACCTCTAAAATTCTGTAAAGAGTAGTTGGATTTCAGGAGTAATGGAAATCCAGTCGTCACGGTGAATCAAGACACCCTTGGCTTTTTGAGAACGCAACATATCCTCCAAAGCAGATGCACCAAATTGCACACGCCCTTTTCCAAGTGATTTTCCACTTTCCTTGTCAAATACTGTCACAATATCGCCGTAAGAAAAGGCGCCTTCTGCTTCAACGATACCAGATAAGAGAAGACTCTTTCCATGTTGAGAGAGAGCTTCTGCAGCCCCTTTATCAACCCAAATAGAACCTTGACTCTGAGCATAAAAGGCCAGCCATTGTTTCTGGGTACGAAGTCCCTTCTCTTGAGCAACAAAGTAGGAACCATCCTTTGTCTCCTCAGCTGCCTCAATCATGGCATCTGACTTCAAGGATGAGCAGATATAAACAGGAACTCCTGATTCTGTCGCGATAGTTGCAGCTTTGATTTTGGTTAACATGCCACCTGTACCATTAGACGAACCTGCTCCACCGGCCATATCAATAATCTCACGATTGATGGTCTCGATTCGCTCCAAACGTTTGGCTCTTGGGTCTGAATTAGGATTTCCAGTATAGAGACCGTCCACATCTGTCAAGAGAACCAAAAGATCTGCTTGGACCATGGCTGCTACCTGAGCACTTAGAGTGTCGTTGTCCCCAACCTTGAGCTCATCAATAACGACACTGTCATTCTCATTGATGATAGGAATCGCTCCACGGCTAAGTAGAACTGACAAAGCCTGATGGGCATTTTTATAACGGCGCTTGTCCACAAAATCATCCTGGGTCAGCAAGATTTGTGCAGAAACGATTTGGCGCAAGAGAAGATTGGTCGTGTATTCTTCCAACAAAAGCCCCTGCCCTACCGCTGCTGAAGCCTGTTTATCAGCAATCTTAGTCGGACGCTTTTTAAATCCTAAGGCTCCAAAACCAGCAACAATGGCACCTGAAGACACCAAAATCAATTCATGACCAGCTTCATGCAGCATAGCCAACTGCTGGGTAATAGCCTTTACCTTACTACGTGATAAACTTCCATCCTCATTCGTCAGAGAAGAAGTCCCCACCTTAAAGACAATCCGTTTGTATTTCATAGTCTCACTCCGATTCTTCATATTTATCCATTATAACATGAATGGCAGGAAATAGAAAAGAGTTGATAGGAAAAAGAAGGCCCTAAAACCTTCTTTTTTACTACTGTTCTGATTCCGATTTGTTTGTACTCGTTTCAGAGCTTTGTGAAGTTGATGATGTCAAATCTTGACTAGTTGAAGAACTTGTAACACTTTCATGTTGACTCGTTTCTTTATTTTCAAGATCCTTTTTCACTACTTCTTTGGATACTTTTAAATCTGAATGACTTGTAGTTTTAATTGTAGCAGATTTTTCGACTGGAACATCCACTAACCAGACACCACTTGAGTCAACAGTATAGCCTTCTGGTGTCTTACCGTTCACAAGTAATTGACCATTTTCTTTCAAGAAGTACCATTTATCCTTGTCCTTGATCCAACCCACAGCTCGTGAACCGTCTTCCTTATAGAAATACCAATCGTTTGCCTTTTTAAGCCAACCTTGCTTCATAGCTCCTGAATCTTCTAGATAGTAATGATGTCCAGCAACTTCTATTTCACCTGTCTTCATAATACCAGTAGAATCCATATAGTACCAGGTTTCTTTATCTTTTACCCAGCCCGTTTTCATTTCCCCTGATGGAGCAAAATAATACCATTGACCCTTATATTGAAGCCAACCTGTCTTCATAGAGCCATTGTTTGATAAATAATAGTTCTGACCTCCAGTATTTACCCAACCAATTTCCATCTGATTTTCTTTGTTGAAATAATACCAAATTCCATCAATTTTCTTCCAATTTTTAGCAGAAGCACCAGAGTCTGTCAAATAGAACCAACGATTGTTCCATTTTTTCCATTGATTCTGTAACAAGATACCCGTTTGGTTGAAGTAATACCATTCACCTTCGATTTCATTCCAACCGACAGCATACTCTCCTGTAGAATCAGGTGCTTGATACCACCAATTCCCATACGCACTCTTATGCCAGCCAGCTTGAAAACTTGGAATCGGCTTGTAGGAAGTTGAAATGTTTACTAAACCGTCTTTTCGAATATCAAAAACTGTTGCATCATAGTCTTTGCTGGCTGCGTTGATCCTCTCAATTCCTCGTTCTTTGAGCCAATTAACATACTCACTATCAACACCATTTTTCCAAGGTAGACTATCCGAAGTTTGAACAATCAAACTCGGACTCAAATTTTTAATGAAATCCTTGGTATTTGATTTGTTTGTATCATGGTGATGATTAAACTTCATCAAATCAACTTTTCCAATGAGAGGTCCATACTTATCTTCCGCTCCATGCACATTATCTAAGTCGCCCCCAAGGTAAATTTTCTTACCATTGACTTTCACTACACTAATCAAAGAATTAGAATTGTCATCCCAAATTTTCTTTAATTCACCTGATGAATCAGTTTCATTTTCATAGTTATAGAGTTGAATATCCATGTCCCCAAACTGAAAATGAGCATCTCCTTGTGTAATGTTTTGAATAACTGAAACACCTTTTTCGGCGGCAGTCTGTAAAACCTTATCGTAGCCATACAGATTATCCCATAGACGTTCAGAATTAGTAATACGACTATCACTATATTTTTTAAGATAGACTCGGTCAACTGGATAGGTAGACAGTAATTCATCAACATTTCCAATATGATCACTGTGGGTATGGGTCACCAAAATAAAATCAAGTTTTTGGACACCCAATTCCTTCAAACGACGAAAGACACGGTCTGTTAGAACATGCTTATAAGACGTTTCAATTCCTTCTCTCCATGGATAGCGAGAATCACTACCGTCTGGGAAATCATAATCTTCTCCTGTATCCACCATGGCAAAATGTCCATTGCTTTCAAGAATAATCGCATCACTGCCACCTTCTTGAACATTGATAAAGTGGATTTTATTTCCTGAACTTTCTTGAGCTTGAACATTCCCATACCATGATAAACCTAAAAAAGCGCCTGCAAGTGCTAAACTAATCAATTTCTTTTTCATTCTTACTTCCTTAATCTCTCCAAAGTTTCCTTAAAAATCTCTGGGATGTCTGCTGTAAATTCTAAGGTCTCACCTGTTCGTGGATGGGTAAAGCCTAGGGTCTTTGCATGAAGAAATTGTCCATGTCCTTTCAGAGTCTTGCGAGGACCATAGACCTCATCACCAGCGACTGGATGACCAATATAAGCCATGTGAACACGGATTTGATGGGTACGCCCTGTCTCCAGTTGTAACTCCACTAAGCTATAATCACCAAAGCGTTCCAAGACGTGGAAACGGGTCACTGCAGGCTTCCCTTTAGCAGTCACAGCCTGTTTCTTACGGTCTTTTTCACTTCGACCAATGGGTGCTTCAATCACACCGCGATCATTTGGAAGATTTCCATGAACAATCGTCCAATATTTGCGGAGAGACTTTTTATCTTTCAGTTCTTGGGCAAGTGCTAGATGCGCCTCATCATTTTTAGCAATCATGAGAAGGCCTGATGTATCCTTATCAATACGATGAACAATTCCTGGACGCAGAACCCCATTGATACCCGACAAGTCCTTAATATGGTACATAAGGGCATTTACCAGAGTTCCACTAGTATGACCAGCACTCGGATGCACCACCATCCCCTGAGGCTTGTTAACGACAGCCACATCCTCATCTTGGTAGATGATTTCTAGCGGAAGATTCTCAGCTACATACTCTAAAACCTCTGGTTCTGGCACATGGTAAGTGACGACATCGCCCTCTTGGACAGTGTATTTAGCTTTCTTGACTTGGCCATTGACCAAGACCTGGCCTGATTTAATTTGTTCATTCGCGAGACTGCGTGATAATTCTGTCAAATCTGACAAAGCCTTATCTAAACGCAGGCCACCAGTTTCAATTTTAATTTCCATTTATTTCCTCTTTTAGCATTGCAATCAATAAAATAATCACTCCAACAGTCAGATAGCTATCTGCCACATTGAAAATTGCAAAATTGATAAAGTCAAGGTGAAACATATCCACAACAAAGCCCTGACTGACCCTGTCAATAAAGTTTCCAAGACCACCTGCAATAATCAAGGTCAAACCCAAGACCATCCAGAATGAGTCCTCCATGTGTTTATGTAAATACCAAATAGCACCTACCATAACGACCAGTGTAATAATAGCAAATAACCACTGCTGGTCTTGTAGCATCGAAAAGGCTGCCCCTCGATTTTGAAGGTAGGTCAAACTAACGAAATTGGGAATCCAGGAGCGTACTTCACCCAGTGGAATCTGCTGGACGATATAGGATTTGACCAACTGATCCAGCCCAATCAAAAGCAGTACAATGACTGCCACTATGCCTCTTTTTTTCATGATTTCCTCTTTTGATCAAAATATTCTTGCATGACTTCTACGAAGAGAGTCCCAGCTTGACTAAGCTCCACTTCTTCACGTTTAACATAGACCATGCGATTATCTAGGTTATCCTTGAGACGAATAACTGTAATTCCATTAACACTGTCACTATCTAAAAATCCAGAACCTGTTGCATAAGCATCCGTCCGCTCCAAAATACCATTCAAGGTAGCACGGTCTGTCACATTAAACATCTGTGAGCTAGCGCTGGTATCGACAAAGTTCTCTGAATAATAAAGGTACTCGTCTTTCTCTTGGGTAAAACGGACTGTCGGTAAGTCCGCTAAATCCTCCATGACCAATACATCTTTCTGAGCTAAAGGATGCCCCTCGCGGAGATAAATGTGGGTATGGAAGGAAATCAATTCAATGACCTCAAGGCCTAGCTTTTCAACGCGTTGCATAATCCCCTTTTTATTTTGATTGTTGAGGTAGATAATCCCAATCTCACTATGACCTTGCGCTACTTCATCTAAGATTTGAACAGTAGTCGATTCAAAAATACGGAAGTTCTTATAATCAGGATAGCGCTCTGAAAAGGCAGTAATAGTTGGGGGCAAGAAGTCATAGTGCTGGCTAGCAATGGAAAATTCATCTTTTTCTTCTTCAGGATTGGCATACTGATTTTGAAAAATATCAAATCCTTTAACCAATTCTTGCGCTTTTTCATAGAATTCCATACCGCGACGAGTCAAGAAAGTCCCTGAGCTGGTCCGACGGAAAATCTTAAAGCCCAACTCTTTTTCCAAATCACGAACAGAAATAGACAGACTCGGCTGGCTGACATACATCTTTTCAGCAGCTTCACGGAAAGTACCACTATTGGCAATAGCCACAACATAGCGTAATTGTTGAATGTTCATCTTCTACCCCCAACTTCTTTATCTTTTCATTATACCATATTTTAGAAGTTTTCCATCGAAGAAAAATAATGTCACTCATAAAATTCATCTACACTAAGAACGAAAAAATCATGGGTATCAAAACAAAAATAGACTCTCCGAAAACTCGGAAAGCCTTAGTTTATGCTACTTCTAGCTTCCTCGCCTTTACATTTCAAGGCTCGGGATAAAAAGGTTCACTGGACCTTTTTATTTAGCGATTGGATAAACAGAAACCTGCTTTTTATCGCGTCCTTTACGTTCAAAGCGTACTACGCCTTCAACTTTAGCGAACAAAGTATCGTCTCCACCACGTCCAACGTTTACACCTGGGTAGATGTGTGTACCACGTTGACGGTAAAGGATTGAGCCACCTGTTACAGTTTGTCCGTCAGCTGCTTTAGCTCCAAGACGTTTCGCTTGTGAATCACGTCCGTTTGATGTAGAACCTCCACCTTTTTTGTGGGCGAAAAGTTGCAAGTTGTTAAGAGTCATTTTTAACATAATGTTTTCCTCCGTGTTAGTTTTCTGTGATAACTCTGGTTTGGACGAACTCAGAAGAGTTCTCCGATAAGTTTGCCATACCTAAGAAAAATGATTCAAAGAATAACTGGGTCATTTCTCTCTGGTGTGAAGGAAGATCTTTTGGAATTTCAACCATCAGATAGCCACCTTCATCTTCGTTTAATTCTAGGATTGGTTCATAGCCTGCAAATTTTTCAATAGAATTGATAAAGTTAATGGCAAGCGTAGAAACCGATGCACACACGACATCTAAGCCGTATTCGCCACTCTCGGCGTGTCCAGTAATTTCCGCACTCCTCAGCTCGCCATCTTCGGCTCTCTCAAAGACTGCTTGTATCATGTGTTCTCCTTAAAATTAAGCGTTGATTGCGTTGATGACAACTTTAGTATATGGTTGACGGTGACCTTGTTTACGGTGGCTACCTTTTTTAGGTTTGTACTTGTAAGTAACAACTTTCTTTTGTTTTCCTTGTTTTTCAACAGTTCCAACTACAGTAGCTCCAGTAACAAGTGGAGTTCCGACAACAGTGTTTTCACCACCAACAAGAACAACTTCGTTAAAAGTAACTTCTTGACCAGCTTCAACGTTCAATTTTTCAACGTAAACTGCTTGACCAACTTCAACTTTAACTTGTTTTCCGCCAGTTTTGATAATTGCGTATGTGCTCATTATGCACCTCCTATGATTTTTATGGGTTTCCCCGAATTTTTTGTGAAGACTCGCCTAGCATCGTGGGACGAACCACTTAAACTTGAATAATCAAGCGACGATGTTCGTGCGGTTGCACAGGAACGTGCATAGTCAACTCTTCAAGTATAGCATATCTCCTATTTTCTTACAAGTAATAACACCTAAAATGAAGCTTTTTCTTTTACTTTTTTCCGCCACGAGGCAAAAAGCATACTGAGGTAAAAAATGCTCATCATAATAGGAACACCAAGAATAGTTTTTTCATTATAAAAAATCGTCAAATAGGCTGAAAAGACAACGCCAAGGACAAAGCTGGTAAGTAGGCTAACGAAAATCAAGGCTTCACGCAGGAAGGGCGTATGCTTGGTCCTAAAATAATCCCCAAAAGCCAACATGGTCCGTTTGATGTTCCCCGTCATAAAGGCATTATTATAAGCAATCCCCGACACTTCTCCAAAAGCAGTTGTCACCAGTCCCATACAGAAGGCCAAGGGCGGCACTAGATAGATATTATCTACAGTTTGGGGCATAAAACCAATAATGATTGATAAGATTGCCAAAGGAAGCAATGACAAAATTGGCTTTTTCACAATTCTCAATTTTTCCTTATAAACAGTTAATAAAAAGACCCCCATCATAAAAGCTAGCAAGGTGAGAACCTTGTCCCTAACATCTGAAACATTATTTTGAATTAATTCTACTGAAAGAAAGACGACATTCCCAGTTTGTCCAGCTACAAGAGTGTTCCCTCGCACAATAAAAGTGTAGGCATCTACATAACCTGCGCAAAAAGTCAAAAAAAGCGCTAGCCTCTTAGACTGACGTGATATTTTTCTTATAGGTAATAATCTCATTTTCCCTCCCATTTCATTTACTCATCTCATTATTGTACCACTTTCTTTGGAAAAGGCCTAGTAGCTTATTTGAAATTTTTTACCCTCTGTTGGATAGGGTAACTTCTCAAAGTAACTTCCACTCGCCTAACCGAAGTGGAAATTAGTCTAAAACGGATTTTTATGGTGGAATTAAGTGTGAGACGTTTGAATTAGAAATGAGGTCTACTATGACAAAACATAAACACCTTACCCTTTCAGACCGCAATGATATCCAACTGGGCTTAGAGCGCGGTGAAACCTTCAAAGCTATTGGACAATCCATTCTAAAAGACCCAACTACTGTTTCTAAAGAAGTCAAACGAAACAGACAAATCCGAGAGTCTACATGCCATAACCTTCCTTGCCCTCTACTCGACAAAGCTCCCTTTGTCTGTAATGGATGTCCTAAAAGAAGACAGAATTGTGGCTATAAGAAGATTTTATACCTCGCTAAACAAGCTCAAAAACAGTACGAACAAACTCTTGTAGAAGCTCGTGAAGGAACTCCTCTCAATTCCAAGACCTTCTGGGACATGGACAAAGTCATTTCTGATGGTGTTAAAAAGGGACAACACATCTATCATATCCTCAAAACTCATAACCTTGATGTCAGCTCCTCAACTGTCTATCGACACATCCGAAAAGGATACCTATCTATCGCTCCTATTGACCTAGCCAGAGCCGTTAATTTCAAAGAAAGACGGAAAAATAAGCTACCTTCCATCCCTAAAGAAGCTAAAAAAGGCCGTTCCTATGAGGATTTCCAAAACTATTTAGCCCTTAATCAACTAGACTCTTAGCTAGAAATGGATACAGTTCTGGGGAGGATGGGAGGGAAAGTCTTACTCACCTTCAACCTGTCTTTCTGTAACTTTATCTTCGCTAGACTGCTGGATAATAAAACTGCCCTTGAGGTTACCAAACACCTCTATGACATCAAGAACACTCTTCACCAAGCTGACAAAGATTTCTTCCAACTCTTTCCTGTCATCCTGACAGATAATGGTGGAGAGTTTGCCAGGGTCGATGATATCGAAATGGATGTGCGAGGAGAGAGTAAACTCTTCTTTTGTGACCCTAATCGCTCTGACCAGAAAGGGAGAATTGAGAAAAATCACACGCTGATTCGCGACATTCTGCCTAAAGGAACTTCTTTTGACAATTTAACTCAAGAGGAAATCAATCTCGTCTGTTCGCATGTCAACAGTGTCAAACGCGCTGCTTTGAATGGAAAGTCAGCCTATGAACTCTTTGCCTTTACTTACGGAGAAGAAATTCCTAAACTTCTAGGTATTTCTAAAATACCTGCAGAAGACGTCTGTCAGTCGTCTAAATTACTCCAACATAAGTTCTAAAAACTAATCTTTAACCGCATTCAAACGTCTCACACTAACTTCCACCATAGCGGAACTTAATCTGAAACGCTTTCAGATGAGGGGATTTTGTGCGCTCTTTTTTTCGATTCATTTTGGCTACAAAAGCGATGAAATCAAGCATGATTAAAACCAGTGGAACTTACCCTGACACGGATTTCCACTGGTTTTTAGGATTTTTATCAGACTAACTTCCACTTGGATTAGCGGTGGAAGTTAGTTTGGGAATTTACCCTCTGTTGGATAGTCCCGTCTATCTATGTTATAATGAAAGAAGGATTTAAAATTGTAAAAGGAGTATTTATGCTAAAATTAGGTGTCATCGGAACAGGCGCTATCAGCCATCACTTCATAGAAGCAGCCCATTCCAGTGGAGAATACAAGCTGGTCGCAGTCTATTCTAGAAAACTAGAAACTGCGGCAACCTTTGCTTCTCGCTATCAGAATATCCAACTATTTGATCAATTAGAAGACTTCTTCAAGAGCTCCTTTGATTTGGTCTATATTGCTAGCCCAAACTCCTTGCATTTTGCTCAGGCAAAAGCTGCATTGTCTGCAGGTAAACATGTCATTCTTGAAAAGCCAGCCGTCACTCAGCCACAAGACTGGCTGGATTTGGTTCAAACAGCTGAAACAAATCACTGTTTTATCTTTGAAGCAGCTCGGAATTACCATGAAAAAGCTTTCACTATCATCAAAAACTTTTTAGCAGACAAACAGATTTTGGGAGCAGATTTCAACTATGCCAAGTATTCTTCCAAAATGCCTGATTTGTTAGCTGGGCATACGCCCAATGTCTTTTCAGAGCGTTTTGCTGGTGGAGCTCTTATGGATTTGGGAATTTATCCTCTCTATGCTGCTGTTCGTCTTTTTGGAAAAGCTAATGACGCGACCTATCAAGCTCAACAGCTTAACAATAGCATTGACCTAAATGGAGATGGAATCCTCTTCTACACTGACTATCAAGTTCATATCAAGGCTGGAAAAAACATCACTTCCAATCTTCCTTGCGAGATTTATACGACAGACGGAACCTTGACCCTCAACACCATCGAGCATATCCGCTCAGCTATTTTTACCGACCATCAAGGCAATCAAGTCCAACTCCCTATCCAACAGGCTCCTCATACGATGACTGAGGAAGTCGCTGCATTTGCACAGATGATTCAGCAACCAGACCAGACACTCTACCAGAACTGGCTGGATGATGCAGGCTCTGTTCATGAGCTACTATATACCATGCGCCAGACTGCTGGCATTAGATTTGAGGCAGAAAAATGAAAACCAAACTACCGACTGAATGGCAAGAACTGAGTGACCAACTCGGTTTCCAAGAATTCACCCCCATTCAAACTCAACTATTTGAGCCCATTCTTGCAGGAGAAAACCTTCTAGGAGTGAGCCCAACAGGAACCGGTAAGACCCTAGCTTACCTCCTACCAAGTCTTCTCAGACTACAAAAGAAAAAAGCGCAGCAACTCTTGATTCTAGCACCAAATACAGAGCTTGCTGGACAGATTTTTGATGTATGTAAAACGTGGGCTGAAACTATCGGCTTAACTGCCCAACTCTTCTTATCAGGTTCGAGTCAGAAACGCCAGATTGAACGCCTCAAAAAAGGACCAGAAATTCTAATCGGTACTCCTGGCCGTATCTTTGAACTCATTAAACTGAAAAAAATCAAGATGATGAATGTGGAAACCATCATCCTGGATGAATTTGACCAATTGCTTGATGATTCTCAGATACACTTTGTCGAGAAAATAACTCACTACGCACCTCGTGACCACCAACTCATCTACATGAGTGCTACGACCAAGTTTGACCAAGAAAAGATTGTGCCGAATACACGTACCATTGATCTTTCTGACCAAAAATTGGACAACATCCAACATTTCTATATGCAGGTGGAGCAACGCCATCGTGTGGATATGCTACGAAAACTGTCTCATGTAGAGGATTTCCGAGGTCTTGTCTTCTTTAACAGCCTATCAGACCTTGGAAGTGCAGAAGAAAAACTACAGTATCGGGATATCTTGGCTGTTTCCCTCGCTAGTGATGTCAATGTCAAATTTAGAAAAGTCATCTTAGAAAAGTTTAAAGACAAGCAACTAACCCTACTCCTTGCAACAGACCTTTTGGCTCGTGGAATTGATATCGATAGCCTAGAATGTGTCGTAAACTTTGATGTTCCTAGAGATAGCGAAACCTACACACACCGTGCTGGCCGTACTGGCCGTATGGGCAAGGAAGGTTATGTTATCACTCTCGTCACTCATCCAGAAGAACTTAAAAAACTCAAGAAATTTGCTACGGTTCGTGAAATTGTCTTGAAAAACCAAGAACTCTATATCAAATAATCCCCATTGCTCTATGCACATCCGGTGTATGGAGCTTTTTCTGTAAGCAATTCAATTTTATACTCTTCGAAAATCTCCTTCAAACCGCGTCAGCTTCGCCTTGTCGTATGTATGGTTACTGACTTCGTCAGTCTTATCTACAACCTCAAANNATCTGCAACCTCAAAACACTGTTTTGAGCAGCCTGCAGCTAGTTTCCTAGTTTGCTCTTTGATTTTCATTGAGTATTAGTTCAATATTCGAAAAAAAGAACCTTGCAAAGCAAGATTCTTTTAGTGTCTGACTTAAATAATTGTTCTTCTGGGAACTAAATCGAATTAAGCTTCGATTTCTGTAACCATACCTGAACCAACAGTACGTCCACCCTCACGGATAGAGAATGTAGTACCTTGTTCTACGGCGATTGGGTGGATCAACTCAACGTCGATTGTCACGTTATCACCAGGCATTACCATTTCAGTACCTGCTGGAAGTTCAATTGAACCTGTAACGTCAGTAGTACGGAAGTAGAATTGTGGACGGTAGTTGTTGAAGAATGGAGTGTGACGTCCACCTTCTTCTTTAGTAAGGATGTAGACTTCACCTTTGAATTTAGTGTGTGGGTTGATTGAACCTGGTTTAGCGATAACTTGTCCACGTTCGATTTCGTCACGTTGAACACCACGAAGAAGGACACCTACGTTATCTCCGGCAAGACCTTCGTCAAGTTGTTTACGGAACATTTCAACACCAGTAACAACTGCTTTTTGAGTTTCTTCTTTGATACCAACGATTTCGATTTCGTCGTTGACTTTAACGATACCACGGTCGATACGTCCTGAAGCAACTGTACCACGTCCAGTGATTGAGAATACGTCTTCGACTGGAAGAAGCAATGGCTTGTCAGTGTCACGTTCTGGTTCTGGGATGTACTCATCAACTGTGTTCATCAATTCCATAACGATGTCTTCGTATTTAGAGTCACCTTCAAGAGCTTTAAGTGCTGAACCTTGGATAACTGGAAGATCGTCACCTGGGAAGTCGTATTCTGACAATAGGTCACGGATTTCCATTTCAACCAATTCAAGCAATTCTTCGTCGTCAACCAAGTCAACTTTGTTCATGAAGACGATAAGGTGTTTAACACCAACCTGACGTGAAAGAAGGATGTGCTCACGAGTTTGTGGCATTGGTCCGTCAGTTGAAGCTACTACAAGGATAGCACCGTCCATTTGAGCGGCACCAGTGATCATGTTTTTAACGTAGTCCGCGTGTCCTGGAGCGTCGATGTGAGCGTAGTGACGTTTTTCAGTTTCGTACTCAACGTGCGCAGTGTTGATAGTGATACCGCGTTCGCGTTCTTCTGGAGCAGCATCGATAGACGCATAGTCTTTAGGTTGGTTAACTGATGAAGGCAAGCGACGTGCCAAAACAGTTGTGATAGCTGCAGTTAGGGTAGTTTTACCGTGGTCAACGTGTCCAATAGTACCAATGTTCACGTGTGGTTTACTACGATCGTATTTTTCTTTTGCCATTTGAGTAAAAGCCTCCAATAAAATATATTTTATAGATAGACAGTAGGCAATACAGTCTAACTTTCCTTACTATTTTATCAAATTTCAGCTAAATTGCAAGTGTTTTACAACGTTTTTGTGAATTATTCTTAATCTACTATTCTAAACGGCACTTCTACTCCTATAACTTACCTAAAGAAAAAGAAAAATCAGGGTTCTCCTGACTTTTACTTAGCTAATTCTCTTTCTCGTTCTTTCATTATTTTATGATTTTCATACAAACGGGATAAGAACTTAGAAATTTCTTTTAAGATAGAATAGGTTGGCACTGCGACAATCATTCCAACTACACCATAGATATTGCTTGACAACAAAAGTAAAACCAAAATCGTGATTGGATGAACCTTCATAACACTTCCTACGATTCGAGGATATAAGATATTACCATCTACCTGCTGAACAACAAGCATATAAATCACTGCAATCAGCATTCTATGGGGATCAGTGAATATATTTGCGATGATCATAGGAATCAAACCAATACTTGGCCCCACATAAGGAATTAAATTGGCTACACCAGAAAAAATAGCAAAAACTAAAGCATATTTTAAACCAATAATACTATAGCCAATATAAGCCAAACAACCTATAATGATTGCGTCAATCGAAACTCCACTAATATAGCGAGCAATCGTCGCATTTAAATTCTTTAATAAACCTGCAATATGCAAGCGATCCCTCTTTAGAATCGTTCTTTCAAGCATGGGCAAGAATTTATGTCCATCTAATAAGAAATAAACCAAAAAAACTGGAGTCATAATCAAAATCAAAACAGTACTGATAAGAGCTGACAAGACGCTCCCCACACTATTTGATACGCTATTTAGGATATTTTGAAGAATATCAACATAGGATAAGTTTAACTGCTGAATTGTAGCTTCTACATCCAAATTCTGGAGCGCAGGGTAATTAGATAAGTCTATGATTAAGTCTTGTACTCGACTATAAATAGTTTGACTAGATATAATCAAACTAGATAACTGATTAATCAAAATAGGTAAGAGATAGACAACACCTATGACCATTCCCCAGACCAAAGCACACAAGGTAATTAAAATACCAAGCAAACGATTGAGTTTACAGACTTTATTTAAGAAAGTAACAATAGGGTTTGTCAAATAATAAAGAAAGCCCCCTAATAAAAATGGAATCATAATTGTATTAAGCACGCTAACAAAAGGGTTAATCAAAGACCCCATCTGTCTCCATAGGTAAAAGATGATTGTTAAGAGTAAAATTTCTGTGGTCCAAAAAAATAATTTATTTCTACGAAACATGAGTTACCTCCCTCACTCTATTTTACCATATTTTCAAAAAGCTTAACGGATGAATTATTAAAGCAAGAATATTTTTTTTCTTTATGATAGAATAAGACTACTATGAAAAAAATATTTTTAACTTTATTAACTGTCTCCCTTTTAGGAGGTGCTTCTACTGTTGCTGCTCAAGATTTTAATATTGCTGCAAAACATGCCATTGCTGTTGAGGCAAATACTGGTAAAATTCTCTATGAGAAGGATGCAACGCAACCTGTCGAAATTGCTTCCATAACAAAATTGATTACTGTTTATCTGGTCTATGAAGCACTCGAAAATGGAAGTATCACACTATCCACCCCAGTAGATATTTCTGATTATCCTTATCAATTGACGACAAATTCTGAAGCCAGTAATGTTCCTATGGAGGCCCGTAATTATACTGTCGAAGAGTTACTTGAAGCAACTCTAGTATCTAGTGCCAACAGCGCCGCTATTGCCCTAGCTGAGAAAATTGCTGGCTCAGAGAAAGACTTCGTCGATAGGATGAGGGCAAAACTTCTGGAATGGGGAATCAATGATGCCACGGTTGTCAATACAACTGGTCTTAACAATGAGACTCTAGGGGATAACATTTACCCAGGGTCTAATAAAGATGATGAAAATAAGCTCAGCGCTTATGATGTTGCTATCGTTGCTCGTAACCTCATCAAAAAGTACCCACAAGTCTTGGAAATCACCAAAAAACCTTCTTCTACTTTTGCTGGAATGACAATCACTTCTACCAACTACATGTTAGAAGGTATGCCTGCTTATCGTGGTGGTTTTGATGGACTGAAAACAGGAACAACAGATAAGGCTGGAGAGTCTTTTGTTGGTACTACTGTCGAAAAAGGCATGAGAGTCATCACAGTTGTTTTAAATGCAGACCATCAAGACAATAATCCCTACGCTCGGTTTACAGCTACATCTTCCCTAATGGATTATATTTCTTCTACATTTACACTTCGTAAAATCGTTCAGCAAGGCGATGCCTATCAAGATAGCAAAGCACCTGTACAAGATGGAAAAGAAGATACAGTCACTGCAGTGGCCCCAGAGGATATCTATCTAATTGAACGTGTCGGGAATCAATCTTCCCAATCTGTTCAATTCACACCTGATTCTAAAGCAATCCCAGCACCACTTGAAGCTGGAACAGTAGTTGGCCATTTGACTTACGAAGACAAGAACTTGATTGGTCAAGGTTACATCACCACAGAGCGCCCTAGTTTCGAAATGGTTGCAGAAAAGAAAATTGAAAAAGCCTTCTTCTTAAAAGTTTGGTGGAATCAGTTTGTCCGCTTTGTTAACGAGAAATTATAAAACATACTGGGCAATAACTTGCTTCAAAATAGAGACAGAGAAAGAAAATGTTAAAGTCAAAAACGCATGGTATCAGGTACTAAAAAAACTTGATATTATGCGTTTTATTGTGGTAATATTTACTTCGTTTTCTCCTAAAATTGAATTTTATCCCAGTATTTGTTGAGATATTTTTTTCATTACTTTAGGAAGACAATTACTAATCTCCGTTGGCAAGACCACATACTGTTCTTGAGCTAGTTCTTGGGCAATAGCTGAATGAAGATGGGTCGCTACTGCCACACGCTCGTAGAGACTAGCTTGTTTAAACTGGCCTGCAAATCCTGAAATCATTCCAGCAAGCGTATCTCCCATACCACCAGTCGCCTGATAGGGACCGCCAACCTGTAACTGGTAATAATCAGACTGGCCAACTTGCCAAATACGAGTAGTTGGACCTTTCTCTACCAAAATTGTTCCTTGAGGGAAAGAAGTCAGGGCACTAGATGTTGTATCTTCGTTTTGCTTTTTAATCGTAATACCAGACAGCTTTTCCCATTCTTTTTGGTGGGGAGTTAGGATAAGCTGGTTAGACGGAAATGACAAACTTGTTCTAGCAAGAATGGTCAAGGCACCTCCGTCTACAATCAAAATCTGATTCTTTTTTAAGCTAGTAGAGACCTGTTTTACTAGATTTTCTCCAAAAGTATCGTCTCGTAAACCAGGCCCCAGCAAGACAACTTCTGCCTTCTCCAATTGCTCTTTTAACAACTGCTGGTCTTGAAGAGAAAAGCCCATAGTCTCAGGTAAATGGCTGTGCAGAGCTGGAATATTTTCCCTGTCCGTTCCAACGGTCACCAATCCTGCACCGCTTTTAACAGCTGCCAAAGCAGCCATGATGATAGCACCACCATAAGGATAAGTCCCACCCAGCAACAGCAGACGACCGTAGTCTCCTTTATGACTGGTACGAGAACGTTCAATAATGACTTTTTCTAATAATGCTTGATCAATCACTTTCATCCTTTTTTCCTCTCTCTTTTATTATACAACAAAAAGGAGGCTCAGACCTCCTTTTATAAACTTATTTCTAAAATTTAATAGACTGTTCGCGAACGATTGACACAATTCGATTTGATTAATTCATTCTTAACGATGGTTTCAAACGACATACAATTTTATATATACAAATTAAAAACAGCTTTCAATTCACTTCCTACGACTTTTCAGACACAGATAGCCAAAGAAGCTTTCATAGAGGGCAAAAAAGAGGAGGAAGGCATGAAGGAAAAAGGTCTCTGGCAAAATCAGAATCACTGGATCCTTGCCTGAGTCAAAAAGCCAGGTATCATCTCCCACAAAGAGAATTTGATGGAAAAGAGTAAAGAATTGGTCAAAACCAATCAAAATTCCCCCAAGACCAATCAGCAAAGGCAAGACTACTAGGGTCAGAATCCCCTTACTAAATAGAGACAAGAAGCCCTTTTTCACAATCCCTTTGACAAAGAAATAGAAGCTTGGTAGTGTCACAAGGGCAATAAACTGAACTAGATGAAAGAGATTCTTCACAACCACAAAGTGGTGCAGACCAGCTGCTGACGAACGAAAATCTGGCATCTCTAAGACTTGGCTAAATGGATTGGTCAGGTAATCCATCAAGATATGAAAGTTATATTGAATGGTTTCGGGTTTTAGATAAACTCGATCCGTCAAGTTCAGCCACTGAACTTCCAGCGGATAAAAAATCCAAGCCAAATAAATAGTCAAAAGGATTGAGAGGGAGAGGAGAAAGAGCATAGAACTCCAAAAGATCAGTTTAGTTTTCATCAAAATCCCACTCCGCAAGGCTAGAAACTACATGAGTCGGTGCGATTGGCAGGTCTGCCACTTCTTCTGCCTTGGTAAAACCTGTCGTCACCAAGAGCGTTGGAATGCCATTGTCAATCCCAGCCCGAATATCAGTCAGATAATTGTCCCCAACCATGATCAACTCTTCACGTTGCAAACCTAAGTGCTCAACCGCCTTGTCCATAATGATAGCATTTGGTTTTCCGATATAAATAGGCTTCACTCGTGTTGCTACTTCAAGAAGTGTAATTAGTGAACCAGCCCCTGGCAAAAGACCGCGTTCTGTAGGGATGTTGAGATCAGGATTGGTTCCGATAAAGTGAGCACCCTTTTGGATAGCTAGAGTTGCTGTGGCAAATTTTTCATAGTCGACTTGCCAATCCAGGCCTACTACTACATAGGCAGGATTTTTCTTGTCTTCTACATAACCAGCCGCCTTGATGGCTTCCTTGAGCCCTGATTCTCCAATAACATAGACGGTCTTTTCAAGACCCAAGTCATTCATATAGTCGATGGTTGCCAAAGTCGCTGTGTAGACAGTCGATAGGGGCGTATCGATATTAAAATTCTGAGCCAACATCTCTTGAACACTCTCAGGAGTACGGGTTGTATTGTTTGTTACAAAGAGATAGGGGATGTCTAGCTTTTGCAATTCATGGACAAAAGCCTCTCCAGCCGGGATTCGGTCTTTTCCCTTGTAAATAGTACCGTCTAAATCAATTAAATAGCCTTTATATTTCATCTATTTCTCCCTAATCCTTCTTCATTTCTTGCCAAGTGATGATAGCTTGGGCATTAGTAGCACCGTCGCTTGTAATTTCATGCTTGCTTTCCAATCCAGTCCGTTCAACAGCCGATGTGATTACCCCACCTGGTCGAACTTCCTTGACATACTTGAGGTTGATTTTCTTGGGAATATATTGGGTCAAAAAGTCCGCTCCCAGAACCTCAAAAATCCAGTCCAAGTATTTACTGTTATTGACATGGCCATTCATATCCAAGTCGTAAAAACGAACATGGTAATCCTTGCTGACTGGCTCGTCCAAGGATTCATACTTTGGTCCGCGGATGAGCTTTTTATCAAAATCAGACTGGTAAGGAGCCACAATCTCAGGTTCAACAGCATGGACTTTTCGACTGTCGCGGTCCATGAGAACAAAAGTCGCCATCATATGGATGAGCTCCTGCCCCGCTTCATTATAAATAGTAAAGCGACGGTAGCAAAAAAGTCGATTGTAGCTCAAGGCTTCCGTTTCGATGGTAATTTCTTCCGCAAAACGAGGCAAACGAACCACCTCAATATCATATTCTACGATAATCCAGACCAGATTATAGTCTTCCAAAATGGCCTTATCACTAACTCCCAGTTCAATCGACTGCATCCCTGAAACTTGCAGGGATAGCAAAATCACATCTGGAAGCTTGATATGACCGTTCATATCAGCCATATCAAAAGGAATTTTCATTTTCATCTGATAAGTTAAGCCCATCATTCTACTCCAAAATAAATCGTTCTGCTACGGTGTCTCCTAAAAAGAGACCTCTTTTTGTCATGCGAACTCGGTCACCCTCTATTTGCATGAGACCTTGTTGAACCAAGTCCTTGACAATTTCTCCATAAAGTCCATCGAAAGACCGTCCAAATTTTTCCTCAAATCGCACCATGGAGACTCCTGATTTCTTGCGGAGTCCCAGGAACATTTCTTCTTCCATTTGCTCTTTTTGACTCAGGTGCTCTTCTGTGATACGAGCATTGCCTTCCTCAACTGCACTGAGATAATGGCGAATCGGGCCATGATTTTTATAGCGAACACCATTGACATAACCAGATGCTCCAGCACCGATGCCATAGTATTCAGCATTGTCCCAGTACATGAGATTGTGGCGACTTTCAAAACCAGGCTTGGAGAAATTAGAAATCTCATAATGCTCAAAACCAGCTCGCTCCAGCTCTGCGATGATATACTCAAACATCTCAGCTTCCAGTTCCTCCTTAGGCAGAGGCAATTTCCCTCGTCGCATTCGGTTCATAAAGACCGTATGATTTTCTAAAATCAAGCTATACAGACTCATATGGGGAATATCCAGTCCAATTGCCTTAGCCACATTTTCCTTGACTTGATCCATGGTCTGACCAGGCAGCGCATAAATCAAATCAATGGAGATATTGTCAAAACCAGCCAGTTTCAAACGGTCGATATTTTCATAAATATCCTTCTCCAAATGACTGCGCCCAATCTTTTTCAGCATCTTGTCATCAAAGGTCTGCACGCCTAGCGAAACACGATTGACAGCCGAGTTCTTCAAAACAGCAATCTTATCCGCGTCCAAGTCGCCTGGATTGGCTTCAATGGTCAACTCATCCAAGACAGACAAGTCCAAGTTTTTAGTCAAGCCATCCAGCAATACCTCCAGTTGCGGAGCTGACAAAGCTGTTGGTGTCCCACCACCGATGTAGAGGGTCCGCAACTTTTGAATATCATAAGATTGAAACTCTTCTAACAGATGTTCCAAATAGCTGTCGACTGGCTGATTCTTGATGAAAACTTTTGAAAAATCACAATAATAACAAATCTGGGTACAAAATGGGATGTGCACATAGGCTGACGTTGGTTTTTTCTGCATAGTAATTATTATACCACAAAAAGCGAACAATACTTAGAATTCCCTTTAACAAAATCCTAGCATTGTTCGCTTTCTTTATCTAATCATTCTTTGTATTTTATGGATAACACAACTATCAGAATCAATCTAGTTCGTTGTTAAAACACAAAAGAATGAATGTTCATTTGACTAATTTTTTAGTCTTCTTTTTTCTTTCCAAGAGCAAGTCCGAGACCACCTAGCATACCAAGAAGTCCTAGAGATGCAAGAGTCGCATTTGATTCTGTTCCTGTATTTGGTAATACATTTTGAGAATCATTTGACTTAGCTCCATTATCACTAGCATCTGTAGTATCTTCATGATTTGCATTCGGAGTAACTGCATCTGGAATTGGACTTGTTGGTGCAGGTGTATCTTGACCAGAACCTCCATTAGTATTTGGTGTGACTGGCGTATCAGGTGTCACTGGTGCAACTGGAATTGTATCTGTTGGTGTTGCTGGTGTTACCTTAGCTGGAGTTTCTACTGGAACTTCTACAGCTGATTGACCTGGTTCTGTAATCTTACCTGTACCTGGAACTTTACCGTCTGGTAATTCACTGTTTGGTACTTTACCTTTACCGTCTTGTCCAATTATTACAGTGATTGTATTTCCATTCTTACCTGGAATTTCTACCGTAGTTCCTGGTGGGTATGTTGACCCATCTGGTTTCTTAGGCGTTACTGTTACTTCCCCTGTATCTGGATCTTGTTGTAACTCTATTGTTGGGGTCTTACGGGCTGGCGTTGTCACATCAACTGGATTAGATGGTCTCTTATTCGGTTCTGTTACGATACCTTTTCCTGGTAAATTTCCTTTTGGAAGTTTATCATTTGGCACTTCACCTGATCCATTATCTCCGATAATAACTTCGATTGGAGTATTATTATCACCTGGGATAACTACTTTCGTTCCAGGTGGGTATGTTGTTCCATCTGGTTTCTTAGGCGTTACTACTGCATCTCCATTTGGTTTTCTTGTAATTTCAATTTCACCTGGTTGTTCTGTTTGAGGTGCATTTGGATCTAATTTCTTAGGTGTTTTTACGTTTACTTCAACAGAAGGTTTTCCTGGCGGTGTAATTTTACCTGTTCCTGGAATTTCCCCATCTGGTAAGTCTTTATTCGGAATAATTACTTTTCCATCTGGTCCTGTTGTTACCACAATCGGTGTGCCATTCTTACCTGGAATTTCTACCGTAGTTCCTGGTGGATATGTTGTTCCATCTGGTTTCTTAGGTGTTACCGTTACGTCTCCTGTATTT